>CAYXOM010000385.1:0-3194 GCA_964466565.1 uncultured Mycobacterium sp. | reverse complement strand
GACGACCACGTAGGCGTGCGGGAGCAGTTTGAGGATCCTCCCGCTCACCGGGGCCACTGCATCGAGGACCCGGGCGGGCGGCTCGACGGCGGCTCCGTGGCCGGCCATCCCCGCGGAGAAAACCGGGTCGGGCACCGCGGTCAGGCGAAGTGCCCGGCCCTCGACGGGGGTGCGGACCTCGGTGGGGCTCACGGTGCGCCTCCTCGATCGGCGGGCCTGTGTCGAGGATAGCGACCACCGCGCCGCTCCGGAGCCGAAACGGCCTCTCGCGGCGAATCGTTGTGGACTACGCTCACCTCGGGTTACGGGACCGGAAGGGCGGACCGGAAGGGCTGAGTCTGGTGAGTGAATTGACTGAATCCATTGCAGCGCAACGGCGATCGGGATGGCGGATACCCGGATTCGGACAGCTGCAGCGACTCGGCAAGAGCCTGATGCTGCCCATCGCCGTACTGCCGGCGGCCGGCATCCTGTTGCGCCTCGGCCAGGACGATCTGCTGGGCCGGATCGAGGCACCGGTCATCGGGCCGTTCTTCGCGGCGATGAGCGCTGCCGGCGGCGCCCTGTTCGCCAACCTCGCCCTGCTGTTCGCCGTCGGTGTGGCGATCGGGTTCGCGCGCAAGGCCGACGGTTCGACCGCCCTGGCCGCCGTCGTGGGCTACCTGGTGATGGATGCGGTGTTCACGGCGATGTCGCCGGTGGTGCTCGCCGGCGAACTGGACAAGGCCGGCGAGCAGGCCCAGATCAACTACAGCGTTTTCGGCGGGATCGTCGTCGGACTGATCACCGCCGCGCTGTTCGACCGATACCACACCATCACATTGCCGCCCTATCTGGGTTTCTTCGGCGGACGCCGGTTCGTGCCGATCGTCGTCTCGCTCGCGAGCCTGGTGATCGCCTTCGTGATGAGCTACTGCTACCCGATCTTCGATGCCGGGCTCACCGGGCTGGGCCACTTCATCGGCGGAGCCGGCGCGCTGGGTGCGTTCGTCTACGGGTTCGCCAACCGGATGCTGATCCCGGTCGGCCTGCACCACATCCTCAACTCCTACGTGTGGTTCATCTACGGCGATTACCCCGGACCCGACGGCAAGGAGGTGACCGGGGAGCTCACCCGCTTCTACGCCGGTGACCCGACGGCCGGGCATCTGACCGCCGGTTTCTACCCGATCCTGATGTTCGGACTGCCCGCCGCGGCACTGGCGATGATCCACGTGGCCAACGCCCGCCAGCGCAAGGTCGCGTTCGGAATCCTGTCGGCGGCCGGGTTGACAGCCCTGCTCACCGGGGTCACCGAGCCCATCGAATTCGCGTTCATGTTCGTCGCCTTCCCGCTCTACCTCATCCATGCGCTGCTGACCGGGTTGTCGCTGGCTATCGCCTACCTGCTGGACATCCATCTCGGCTTCACCTTCTCGGCCGGACTGATCGACCTGCTGTTGTCGAGCACCGCACCTGCGGCGAAGAACGTGCCCCTGCTGCTCGTCATGGGTGCGGGTTTCTTCGCCGTCTACTACCTGCTGTTCCGCTTCGCCATCACCCGGTGGAACATGCGCACGCCGGGCCGCGAGCCGGAGGCGGAGTTCGACGCCGAGCAGCGGGCGAACCTCAGCGAGGGCGCCGATTCGGCGACCGCGGTCACCGTCGAATCCGCCGCCGGGGATGCGGCCGGGACCGCGGTGCTTCCCGACAGCTTGGCCGAGAAGCTGATCGCCGCGTTCGGCGGCCGCGACAACCTGGTGAACGTCGACGCCTGCATCACCCGGCTGCGGATGGAGGTCGCCGACACCGCCAAGGTCGACGCCGGGCGGCTCAAGGCGCTCGGCGCGGCCGGGGTGATCGAAGTCGGCAACAGCGTTCAGGCGGTGTTCGGCACCCAGGCCGAGGCGCTGAAGAACGACATCCGCGACGTGCTCTGAGCCCCGAAAGACCCTGCGTCGCGGCCGTGTCGGATCCGCCCGACGCGCCGGTCGGCGTCGACAATGGACTGCGTGCGCAACGGACGCAACGGGCGGACGTCACGGCCGACGGCTGCGGCGGTCGCCGTGGTTCTCGCCGCCACCCTCTGGCCGTCCGCGCCGCCGGCGCGTGCCGCCGAGCCGAGCCGGATCGCGGTGATCGGGGACTCCTACACGACCGGGTCGGGTCTGAGGTCATGGCCGGAGATCGCCTGGGATCTGCTGGCGCAGGAAGGGGTCGAGGTCGCGCCGGACGTCGCGGCGGAGGGCGGGGCGGGTTACGGCGCGCCCGGCCACCGTGGCAACGTGTTCATCGACCTCACCGCGCAGGCGGTGCGCCGGGGTGACGAACTGGTGGTGTTCTTCGGCTCGCGCAACGACGAGCCGGTGGATCCCGCCGCCCTGCCGCAACGCGCCGCCGCCGCCTTCCAGCTGGCGCGGTTGGCCGCTCCCGGGGCGAAGCTCCTGGTGATCGGACCGCCGTGGCCGTCCGCCGAACCGCCCGCTGCGGTGCTGAGTGTTCGCGACACCCTCCGCGATGAAGCCGAGGCGGCCGCGGCGACTTTCGTCGACCCGATCGCCGAGGGGTGGTTCGTCGGCCACCCGGACCTGATCGGACCCGACGGTGTTCACCCGACCGACGCCGGTCACGTTTTTCTCGCCGCCAAGATCGCGCCGCTGATCTACCGGCAGCTCGCCGTGCGGGTCTGAATGCCCTTGTCAGCACGAGCGTGGCCCGGCGATGCTGTGCGCGTGGATCTGCGGTGGCGGACGGTGACGGCGAGTGCGCTCGCGGTGGCCGTCGTGGTCGCGACGCTCGGCGCCGACGGTCCGGCGCCGTCGCCGCGGGCCGAGGTCATCGGCGGTCCCTACGCGCGGCTGCTGTCCTCGGCCACCGACCTGGGGCCCGCCCGCTCCGGCCGGATCGGTGTCACCGCGGCACTGCACCGGGCCGCCGAACCGGTGCGACTCGCGGGCTGGGCGAGGGCCCACGGACTGTCAGTGCGCTGGCGCGCCGGGGACAGCTGGGCAGTGCTCGAGGGCGACGCGGCGGCGGTCGCGGCCGCGTTCGGGCTGGAGGTCCACGACTACCGGGCCGGGCAGGGCGCCGACGCGGGCCGGGTGTTCTACGCCTCGCCACAGCAGCCGGGAATCCCCGCCGTCGTCCGCGCCGAGGTGTCCGGCCTCGGCCGGATTCTCGGCTACACCCCCCACTACGAGAAGCGCCCGCCGGTT
>CAYXOM010000384.1:0-7479 GCA_964466565.1 uncultured Mycobacterium sp. | reverse complement strand
TTCGACTCCGCGGAGGTCATCGAGCTGCACCACCCGCAGAAGGCCGATGCGCCGTCGGGAACCGCGATGCGCACCGCCGAGCTGATCGCCGCGGCCCGGTCCGGGATGGCCCCCAACCCCGACGCCACCAGCACCGGCCTGCCCGGCGCGCGCGGCGCCGACGTCGGGGGTATTCCGGTGCACTCGGTGCGCCTCACCGGGCTGGTCGCCCACCAGGAGGTCCTGTTCGGGACGACGGGGGAGACGCTGACCATCCGGCACGACAGCCTCGACCGGACCTCGTTCGTGCCGGGTGTGCTGCTCGCGGTGCGCCGGATCGCCGGGCGCCCGGGCCTGACCGTCGGCATCGAACCGCTGCTGGACCTGTGAACCGGGTGCTGGGCATCCAGTTGCTCATCGCGTTCCTGTGCCTGGCGCTGGTCGTCTACTTCGTCATGCTCCTTCACACGGCGGTGGCGCTGCTGCGCGCCGGGACACCGGCCGCGGTGGCGATCGGCGTCGGCGTGCTGATCCTGCCGATCGTCGGGGCCTGGGTGCTGCTGGCCACCCTGCGGGCCGGGCTGGCCCACCAGCGGCTGGCCCGGCTGGCCGCCGAGGACGGCGCCGAACTCGACGTCAGCACGCTGCCCAAAAGACCCTCGGGGCGGATCAGCAGGGAGGCCGCCGACGCGTTGTTCGACGCCGTCCGCGCCGAAGCCGAGGCCGACCCCGACGACTGGCGGCGTTGGTACCGGCTGGCCAGGGCCTACGACTACGCGGGTGACCGCGGCCGGGCCCGCGAGGCGATGCGCACGGCGGTCTCCCTGCAGGCCCGGGAGGCCAGGCGGTGAGCTCGCTGCTGGTCGTCCACCACACCCCGTCCCCGCCGACCCGTGAACTGCTCGAGGCGGTCCTCGCCGGTGCGCGCGACCCGGAGATCGCCGGTGTCGAGGTTGTGGTCCGGCCGGCGCTGGCGGGCACCGTCAGCGACATGCTCGCGGCCGACGGTTACCTGTTCGGAACGCCGGCGAACTTCGGCTACATGTCCGGAGCGCTCAAGCACTTCTTCGACACGGTGTACTACCCGGTGCTGGATCATGTGGCCGGACGGCCCTACGGCCTGTGGGCGCACGGTAACGACGACACCGCGGGGGCGGTCTCGGCGATGGAGCGCATCGCCGCCGGATTGGCGCTGGCGAAGTCCGCCGAACCGTTGCAGGTCGTCGGCCCGGTCGCCCCAGCCGTGCGCGGGCAGGCCCGCGAATTGGGTGCCACGCTGGCCGCGGTGTTGATGTGAGTCCTGATTCCGCTCAATGCAGGTGCTCGGCGAAGAAGCTCTGCATTGCCCGCCAGTGCCGCTGCGCCGCCGCCTCGTCGTAGGGACCGTTGTCGGGCACGGCGAAACCGTGCGCTGCCGGGTACCACTCGATGACGTGCTCCACGCCCGCCGCGGTGAGCGCCGCATCGAGGAGCTCCGACTGCTCGGGGGTGTAGGACGGGTCGTTCTCGGCCGCACCGACGTACACCGCGGCCCGGATCCGGTCGGCCAGTCGATGCGGGCTGTCCGGGTCGCCGTCGGAAGCCAGGCCGCCGCCGTGGAAGGACATCGCCGCCGCAACCCGCTCCGGAACCCGTCCTGCCACGATCAGCGCGGTGCGCCCGCCCATGCAGTATCCGGTGGTGCCGAACCGGTGCCCGGCCACCTCCGGCCGTTCGCTCAGGTAGTCGAAGAAAGCCTGCGCATCGGTGGTCATCACCTCCGCGGTGATCGCCTCCATCAGGGCGAAGAGCCGGTTCCTCTCCCCGGCGTCACCGAACACCGACCTCATGTCGAAGGCGGTCCACGAGCCGTTGCGGTAGTAAACGTCGGGCAGCAGCACCGTGTAGCCGAGCGAGGCGAGTTCGGCGGCCATCTCCCGCAGCGCGGGCCGCACGCCCCCGGCGTCGGGGTACATGACGATCCCGGGCCACCGTCCCTCGCCGACCGGGGTGAACAGTGTCACCGGGCACGTGCCGTCGGCGGTGGTGATCGTGTCGGTGATGGTCATGGTGTCGTTTCTACCCCCGGGGTTCGCACGTAAGCTGACCGGCATGCAGATCCCCACCCCCTACGAGGACCTGCTGCGTCTGGTCCTGGAGCGGGGAGTCCACAAGTCCGACCGCACCGGGACCGGCACCCGCAGTCTGTTCGGGCATCAGCTGCGCTACGACCTCTCCGCGGGCTTCCCGCTGATCACCACCAAGAAGGTGCACCTGAAGTCGCTCGTCTACGAACTGCTGTGGTTCCTGCGCGGTGACTCCAACGTCGAATGGCTGCAGCGGCACGGCGTGACCATCTGGGACGAATGGGCCTCCGAGACAGGAGACCTCGGCCCGGTCTACGGGGTGCAGTGGCGGTCCTGGCCGGCGCCGAGCGGCGAGCACATCGACCAGATCAGCTTGGCGCTGGAGTTGCTGCGCACCGACCCTGACTCCCGCCGGATCGTCGTCTCGGCTTGGAACGTCGGCGAATTGCCGCGGATGGCCCTGGCCCCCTGCCACGCCTTCTTCCAGTTCTACGTGGCCGAGGGTCGGCTGAGCTGCCAGCTCTATCAGCGCAGCGCCGACATGTTCCTCGGCGTGCCCTTCAACATCGCCAGCTACGCCCTGCTGACCCACATGATGGCCGCCCAGGCGGGCCTGCGGGTCGGCGACTTCGTCTGGACCGGCGGTGACTGCCACATCTACGACAACCACCTCGAGCAGGTCGCCGAGCAGCTCGGCCGCGATCCGCGGCCCTACCCGGAACTCGTTCTGGCGCAGCGGGACTCGGTCTTCGACTACACCTTCGACGACATCGAGGTCCGCGGCTACGACCCGCATCCGGCGATCAAGGCGCCGGTGGCGGTGTAAGGGGCCGTGGTCGTCTCGTTGATCTGGGCCCAGTCCACCTCCGGGGTGATCGGCCGCGACGGGGCCATCCCGTGGCACCTCCCCGAGGACGTGGCCCGGTTCCGCGGGCTCACCATGGGCCACACCGTGGTGATGGGCCGGCGAACCTGGGAGTCGCTTCCGGCCAGATTCAGGCCACTACCGGGCCGGCGCAACGTCGTACTCACCCGCGACCCGGGCTACCGCGCCGACGGCGCCGACGTCGTCAGCTCGCTTCCCGCGGCGCTGTGCGACCCGGACTGCTGGGTGATCGGCGGCTCGGAGATCTACCGGCTGACGCTTCCGGTGGCGACCCGCTGCGAGGTGACCGAGGTGGGAATGGACCTGCCGACCACGGCCGGCGACGCCCGGGCGCCGGTGCTCGACGGGTCTTGGGCGGGTACCGCCGGCGACTGGCGGGACAGCTCCTCGGGCCTTCGCTACCGGTTCTGCAGCTATCTGCGGGACCGGCCGGAACGCGCTCCAGAGTGACCGGGTGGCCGAGTCGGCGCCCCGGCGCGTGCACCTGGTCGCCAGGAGGCCGCCCACGCCATCCACGCGGCGTACGTTCAGGTGCTGACAGCGCTGGAATCCGGACCCGCCGACGAGCCCAACGCCGCGCTTCGCGGTGGGCGGGCCCGCAAGGCCGCGCGCGCGGTGGTATAGGCCCCAGCGGGTAACCTTGGAGCCCGTGAGTACCAGCGGGTTCGACGCCGGCGCCCGGCTCGGCACGGTTCTGACCGCGATGGTGACCCCCTTCGCCGCCGACGGCTCGCTGGACACCGCGACGGCCGCCCGACTGGCCGCCCGCCTGGTGGATGCCGGTTGCGACGGTCTGGTGGTCTCGGGAACCACCGGAGAGTCGCCCACCACCACCGACGCCGAGAAGATCGCCCTGCTGCGCGCGGTGCTCGAGGCGGTCGGGGACCGGGCCCGGGTGATCGCCGGGGCCGGGACGTACGACACCGCCCACAGTGTGCAGCTGGCCGGCCGGAGTGCGGCCGAAGGCGCCCACGGCCTGCTGGTGGTCACCCCCTACTACTCGCGGCCCCCGCAGAGCGGGCTGGTGGCGCATTTCCGCGCGGTGGCCGACGCGACCGAACTGCCGGTGGTGCTCTACGACATCCCGCCCCGGTCGGTGGTGCCGATCGAATCGGACACCCTGCGCATGCTGGCCGGTCACCCCAACATCGTCGCCGTCAAGGACGCCAAGGGCGACCTGCACGGCGCCGCCCAACTGATGGCCGAGACCGGCCTGGCCTACTACTCCGGGGACGACGCGCTGAACCTGCCGTGGCTCGCGGTGGGCGCGGTCGGGTTCGTCAGCGTCTGGGGCCACCTGGCGGCCGGTCAGCTGCGCGACATGTGGACCGCCTTCGGCTCCGGTGACCTGGCCACCGCCCGCAAGATCAGCGTGGCCCTGGCGCCGCTCAACTCCGCCCAGAGCCGACTGGGCGGAGTGACCCTGTCCAAGGCGGGCCTTCGACTGCAGGGATTCGACGCCGGGGACCCGCGGCTGCCGCAGATGCCCGCAACGCCGGAGCAATTCGAGGAACTCACCGCGGACCTGCGTGCCGCCGCGGTGCTGCGCTGATGGAGGAGCTCACCGGGCCCGGTCCGCTGGCGGCGGGCGCGCTGCGGGTCACGGCTCTGGGCGGGATCAGCGAGATCGGCCGCAACATGACGGTGTTCGAGCACCTGGGCCGGCTGCTCATCGTCGACTGCGGCGTCCTCTTCCCCGGCCACGACGAGCCGGGGGTCGACCTGATCCTGCCCGACATCCGGCACATCTCCGACCGGCTCGACGACGTCGAGGCGCTTGTGCTCACCCACGCCCACGAGGACCACATCGGAGCGATCCCGTTCCTGCTCAAGCTGCGCCGCGACATCCCGGTCGTCGGGTCGCGCTTCACGCTGGCCCTGGTGGCCGCGAAATGCCGCGAGCACCAGATCAAGCCGAAGCTCGTCGAGGTCGCCGAGGGCCGGCGCAGCAGCCACGGGGTGTTCGAATGCCAGTACTTCGCGGTCAACCACTCCATTCCGGACGCGCTGGCAGTGGCCATCCACACCGGCGCGGGAACGGTGCTGCACACCGGTGACATCAAGCTCGACCAGCTGCCGCCCGACGGGCGACCGACCGACCTGCCGGGCATGTCTCGTCTGGGCGACGCCGGGGTGGACCTGTTCCTCTGCGACTCCACCAACGCCGAGGTCCCCGGCGTCGGCCCCTCGGAGAGTGAGATCGGCCCCACCCTGCACCGGTTGATCCGCGGCGCGGAGGGCAGGCGCGTCATCGTCGCCTGCTTCGCTTCCAATGTCGACCGGGTCCAGCAGATCATCGACGCCGCGACGTCGCTGGGTCGCCGGGTGTCGTTCGTGGGCCGGTCGATGGTGCGCAACATGGGGATCGCCCGGGACCTGGGCTTCCTGCACGTCGACGACACCGATGTGGTGGACATCGGGGCGGCCGAGATGATGGCGCCGGACCGTCTCGTGCTGATCACCACCGGAACCCAGGGCGAGCCGCTGTCGGCGCTGTCGCGGATGTCGCGCGGCGAGCATCGCAGCATCACCGTCACCGCCGATGATCTGATCATCCTGTCCTCGTCGCTGATCCCGGGCAACGAGGAAGCGGTCTACGGGGTCATCGACGCACTCTCGAAGATCGGCGCCAGGGTCGTCACCAACGCCCAGGCCCGCGTGCACGTCTCCGGACACGCCTATGCCGGTGAGTTGCTCTTCCTCTACAACGCCGTGCGCCCCCGCAACGTGATGCCCGTCCACGGCACCTGGCGGCATCTGCGGGCCAACGCCCAGCTTGCCAGGCGCACCGGGGTGCCGCCGGAGTCGATCATGCTGGCCGAGAACGGGGTGAGCGTGGACCTGATCGGCGGCAAGGCGGCGATAGCCGGTGCGGTGCGGGTCGGGAAGGTGTTCGTCGACGGCCTGGTCAGCGGCGACGTCGGCGATGCGACGCTGGGGGAGCGGCTGACCCTGAGTTCGGGATTCATCTCCGTCACCGTCGTTCTGCACCGTCTCACCGGCCGGTCGGCGGCGCCGCCGCACCTGTCCTCGCGCGGATTCTCCGAGGACCCCAAGGCTCTGGAACCGGCCGCCCGGCTGGTCGAGGCTGAGCTGGAATCCCTTGCCGCCCAGAAGGTGCGCGATCCGGTGCGGATCGCCCAGGCCGTCCGCCGGACGGTCGGCAAGTGGGTGGGAGAAAGCTACCGGCGCCAGCCGATGATCGTACCGACGGTGCTGGAAGTCTGACCTCCGCGCGCCGAGCGTGGCCGGTGTGCAGGCCTTCGGGCAGTTTC
Source organism: uncultured Mycobacterium sp. (assembly GCA_964466565.1). Classification (GTDB taxonomy): domain Bacteria; phylum Actinomycetota; class Actinomycetes; order Mycobacteriales; family Mycobacteriaceae; genus Mycobacterium. The sequence goes on along the minus strand of CAYXOM010000384.1, from coordinate 1,273 downwards.
GCCGACACGGGGCACACGCTCGGCGTCAGCGCTTGTTGACGAAACCGGCATCCACGGGAAGTGCGACCCCGGTGACGTAGCGCGCGGCATCCGACACCAGCCACAAGACGGCGTTGGCGACGTCCTCCGGTTTCAGCGCGGCCACCGGCAGGGCGTTGGACATGTCGGGGCCGCCGTGCTGCTGTTGGGCCAGCCCGTCCAGCCAGGACCGGGTGAACTCGTTGTCGATCATCGGGGTCTCGACACCTGCCGGGTGCACCGAGTTGACCCGGATGCTGTGCGGAGCCAGGACATTCGCGTAGTTCCGCATCAGGCCGACGATTCCGTGCTTGGCGGCGGTGTAGCCCAGCGAGCCCGGCATCGGGGCGCCGATCCCGACAAGTCCGGCGACCGAACTGGTCAGCACGATCGCCCCGCCGCGGCCCTGCCTGATCAGCGGACGCATCGCCACGTCGACGGTGTGGTACGCACCGGTGAGATTGACGTCGATCACGTCCTGCCACGCATCCGCGCCCGCCATCGGTGCGATCCCGGCGTTGGCGATGACGATGTCGACTGAGCCGAGTTCGGCGATGCCCTCGGCGAGAGCCGATTTCAGCGCCGAACGATCGCGGACGTCGGCCCGGCGGGCGACGACGCGAGCTCCGGCGTCGGTGACCATGTCCGCGGTGGCGGCCAGGTCCTCCGGGGTGGCGAGCGGGTAGGGCACGCTGGCGATCTGCTCGCACAGGTCCACCGCGATGATGTCGGCACCGGCCGACGCCAGGGTGACCGCATGCGCCCGGCCCTGCCCGCGGGCCGCGCCGGTGATGAACGCGACCTTGCCGTCGAGGGCGGGCATCGGATCAGCCGCGCAGCCGGCCCTTGGCGGGATCGCCGGCCGGCAGCGGCTCGAGCATCTTGATGTCCGGCGCGCCGTCGAGATGATCGCCGATCGCGGTGAACAGCGCTCCGACCGCCGGCGCGGTGCCGTGGGCCGCCAGCGCGTCGGCGTCCGACCACTGCTCGATGAAGACGAAGGTGTTGCCGGAGCGGTGCAGCGAGTACAGCTGGCAGCCGGGCTCGCCGTGCACTTCGGCGATGGCCTTCTCGCAGGCCGCCCGGACGGTGTCCACCGAGTCGGGTTTGGCGGGTAACGACGCGACGACGACGACGGGCATGGGCGGTGAGCTCCTCTGGTTGGACGGCGGTGGAAGGACGGTCTCACGCTAGCGGGGGATTGGTTGCGGTCTTGCAACGGCCCGTCTCCCGGGAGCGTTGCTGATGGTGCCTT
>CAYXOM010000383.1:0-11233 GCA_964466565.1 uncultured Mycobacterium sp. | reverse complement strand
CGCGCCGTGCGCTGGCCGTGGGCGCCGACGTGATGGTCTCCGACCACCACGAACGCCGACTGGGCCAGACCCGCGACGAACTGTCCGCGCTGGGTCTGGGACGGGTGGAGAGCGTGGTGTGCGATGTGACCTCATCGGTACAGGTCGACGCGATGATCTCCGAAACCGCCGCCCGGATGGGCCGACTCGACGTCCTGGTCAACAATGCCGGACTGGGCGGACAGACCCCGGTCACCGACATGACCGATGAGGAGTGGGACCGGGTCCTCGACGTCACGCTGACGTCGGTGATGCGGGCCACCCGGGCCGCGCTGCGGTACTTCCGGGATGCCGGCCGCGGCGGGGCGATCGTCAACAATGCCAGCGTGCTCGGGTGGCGGGCTCAGCACTCCCAGGCCCACTACGCCGCCGCCAAGGCCGGCGTGATGGCGCTGACTCGGTGCAGCGCGGTCGAGGCGGTCGAATACGGTGTCCGGGTCAACGCGGTCTCGCCCAGCATCGCCCGGCACCGGTACCTGGAGAAGACCAGTTCAGCCGACCTGCTCGACCGCCTCTCCCGGCAGGAGGCTTTCGGGCGTGCGGCCGAACCGTGGGAGGTGGCCGCCACCATCGCCTTCCTCGCGAGTGATTACGCCAGTTACCTCACCGGCGAGGTGATCTCGGTGTCGAGTCAGCACCCGTGACCGGGCCGATTTCCGGGGCGCAACCGGCCACCCGGCGAACCGAATTGCTGGAACTGGCCGCACTGATGTTCGCCGACCGGGGGCTGCGCGCCACCACGGTCCGTGACATCGCCGATGCGGCGGGCATCCTCTCGGGAAGCCTCTATCACCACTTCTCTTCCAAGGAGGAGATGGTCGACGAGGTGCTGCGCTCCTTCCTGGACTGGCTGTTCGACCGTTACCAGCAGATCATCGACACCGAACCCAACCCGCTGGCCCGGTTCGAGGGCCTGTTCATGGCGTCCTTCGACGCCATCGAGAGCCATCACGCCGAAGTGGTCATCTATCAGGACGAGGCCAAGCGGCTGTCCGGCCAGGAACGGTTCGGCTACATCGGGGAACTCAACCGCCGGCAGCGCACCATGTGGGTCGAGGTGCTCCGGCAGGGTATCGAAGAGGGCTACTTCCGCGCCGACATGGACATCGACCTGGTCTACCGGCTCATTCGGGACACCACCTGGGTGTCCGTGCGGTGGTATCAGCCCGGTGGTCCACTCACGGCCGAGCAGGTGGGACGGCAGTACCTGTCCGTCGTCCTCGGAGGAATCGCTAAGGAGACAGCATGACCGAGGCCTACGTCATCGACGCGGTGCGCACCGCGGTCGGCAAGCGCAACGGCGCTCTGGCCGCAGTACACCCGATCGACCTCGGCGCCCGCGCCTTCGAGGGCATCTTCGCCCGCAACGACGTCGACCCGGCGGCGGTCGACGACGCGATCGTGGGCTGCGTCGACGCCGTGGGCGGGCAGGCGGGCAACATCGGCCGGTTGGCATGGCTGGCGGCCGGTTATCCCGAGGAGGTGCCCGGTGTCACCGTCGACCGGCAGTGTGGTTCGAGTCAGCAGGCGATTTCCTTCGGGGCCCAGGCCATCATGGCGGGCACCGCGGACTTGATCCTGGCCGGCGGAATGCAGAACATGAGTCAGATCCCGATCTCGTCGGCGATGATCGTCGGCCGTGAGTTCGGTTTCACCACCCCGACCGCCGAGTCCAGAGGCTGGCTGAAGCGGTACGGAGACCAGGAGATCTCCCAGTTCCGCGGCGCGGAGATGATCGCCGAGCGGTGGGACATCTCCCGCGAGGACATGGAACGCTTCGCGCTGGCCAGCCACGAGCGGGCCTTCGCTGCGATCCGGGCGGGCCACTTCGACAATGAGATCGTGGCGCTCGAGGGCTTCGCCGTCGACGAGACTCCCCGGGAGACAACCCTGGAGAAGATGGCGGCCCTTGCGACGCTGTCCGAGGGGGGCCGCATGACGGCCGCCGTCGCCAGCCAGATCTCCGACGGCGCGAGCGCGGTGCTGCTGGCCTCCGAGCGGGCCGTCGCAGACCACGGGTTGACCCCGCGCGCCCGCATCCACCACATCAGCTGCCGCGGTGACGATCCGGTGCTGATGCTCACGGGGCCGATACCGGCCACCCGTTACGCGTTGGACAAGACCGGGCTGTCGATCGACGACATCGACGCTGTGGAGATCAACGAGGCCTTCGCGCCGGTGGTGCTGGCCTGGCTCAAGGAGACCGGCGCGGATCCCGCGCGGGTCAACCCCAACGGCGGCGCGATCGCACTTGGCCACCCGCTGGGCGCGACCGGCGCGAAGCTGTTCGCCACTATGCTCAACGAGTTGGAGCGCATCGGCGGCCGGTACGGCCTGCAGACGATGTGCGAGGGCGGCGGCACCGCCAACGTCACCATCATCGAACGTTTGTAGGCCCGTTACCCCGTCCCCTCCCGCCGTCGTGCGGTTTCGTCCGCGACGCGCCGGGTGTCGCGGACGAAACCGCACTCTCCCCGGGGGCACCTGGTGTGTCCGCTAGTCGACGAGGTTGTTCGCCGCCTGCAGATGCTTGATCGCTTCGCTGACGACCCCCTCGATCAGCTGTGCGCAGGACGGCAGGTCCTCGATGATCCCGGCCACCTGGCCCGAGGCCAGAACCCCGGCGTCGGTGCTGCCGTCGACAAGGCCGGCCTTGAGCAGCATCGGGGTGTTGGCCGCCATCACCACCTGCGACCAGCTCAGGTCCTTGCCGTGCCGCATGGCGAGACCGTCGCGGATCATCGAGGACCACGTCATACCGGACATCTTCTTGAACTTGGCGGCGTTGAGCACGGCGGCGGAGAAACCCCGCACCGGCGAACCGCTTTCCAGTCTCTCCACCAGTCCGGTGCGCAGCACCCGGTGGGGGATGCCGTCGACACGCGTGGACACCACGGTGCCGTCCAGTCCAGCCTGCAGGTAGCGCTGCTTGACCTCGTCGGGCACGGTGGACTCCTGCGTCAGCAGGAACCGCGTGCCCATCGCCACCCCGGCCGCTCCGTAGGACAACGCCGCCGCCAGCCCTCGGCCGTCGAAGAACCCACCCGCGGCGACCACTGGGATGTCGGTGGCGGCCAGGACGTCGAGCACCGAGGGCAACAGCAGGGTGGTGGCCACCGGTCCGGTGTGCCCGCCGCCCTCGCCGCCCTGCACGATCACCATGTCCGCGCCCCAGGCGGCCACCTTCTTGGCGTGCTTGGCCGCACCCACCGACGGGACGACGATCGCGCCGGACTCCTTGAGTCGGGCGATCAACTCGGGCTTGGGCGCCAGCGCGAAGGAGGCGACCTTGACGCCCTCGCGGATCATCAGGTCGACCCGGTCGCCGGCGTCGGCGGCATCGGCGCGGAGGTTCACCCCGAACGGCTTGTCGGTGGCGGCCTTGACCTTGCCGATGGCCGCCGCGAGTTCGTCGATCGTCATCGTCGCGGAGGCCAGGATACCCAGCCCACCGGCGTTGGCGGTGGCCGAGACCAGCCGGGCCCCGGCGACCCAACCCATACCCGTCTGGACGACCGGGTGCTCGATGCCGACAATTCGGGTCAGCGCCGTCTGGATTCTCATATCTTGATTTCCTTGTCTCGCAGGCCCTTCGGATCGATAGTGCGGATCAGCTCCAGTTCGTCGTCGGTGGGCAGCCGCGACGCAGAAGCCCCCTCTAGACCGTGCACCTCGAAGGCGGTGTTGTCCCGGACGTCCTCGGCGCTGACGCCGGGATGCAGCGACACCGCGCGCATCGCGTGGCCCGGGCCGCCGAAGTCGAACACCCCGAGATTGCTGACCACGCGGTAGACATCGACGTAACGGTAGGCGGGGTTGGCCGGATCGACCCTGTCCCAGCCGATGCCCGACACCACGTCTACCTGATCGCAGAACACCCGCCTGGAGTGGTTGCCCACCCAGTAGCTGGTGGCGTGGTTGACGGTGTTGCCCGGCGCGCCCCGCACCCCGAACATCTGCCGGGTCGGGTGCTGCAACGGGCCGAGCGCCGAGAGGTTCTGGTTGCCGTGGCGGTCGACCTGATTGGCGCCCATCACCACGTGCCGACGGCCCCAGGCAAGCGTCTCGAAGACCCGCCCGAAGGGCATCCAGCCCTCGAAGGCCCCGGAGTCGCCCAGCACCGGGGTGTCGGCCAGCAAGCGCGCCTCGCCGTCGGTGAGCAGAATGTCCGGGGCGAAGCTCAGCCGGGCCACGCGAGCCCCGAGTGAGGCGATCGTCGTCATCGGGCTGACCAAGATCTCCCCGGCACCGCGGAACAACTCCGCGCACGCGATTGCGCAGACCTCGGCTCGGCTCACCTGGACCCGCACCTGGATCACCGGGTTTCCTCGGCGAAGCGGCGGACCGCGGCCTGGTAGTCGTCCTCGGTCCCGGACAGGTACGTCGCGACGAAGGAAGACCAGGACTCGTCGTCGTCGGCGGCCTGTGCGTAGTGGCGCTGGAACTTCTCGTCGCGCCGGTAATCCGGCTCTGTCGTGGTGAAATGGGCACCGCCCGGCGCCTCCACCACCTGATCCACCATCATCCGGTTGACCAGCAGGGCTTGCGGCGGGACGGCTTTGATGAGTTCATCGGTGGGCACCACCCGCTCCACCGACAGCAATCGCCGGTCTGCGGCCATCAGGAACAGATCGTCGAAGTAGGGGTCGACACCGGTGTAGGCGGCGTTGCCGTGGCGGTCGCCGAGGTTGAGGTGGACCAAGGCGGCGTCGAGGTGGAGCGCGGGCATGGCGATGAGTTCCTCGAAACCCGAACCGGTCGGGTAGGGCGAGCGCACGGTCCGCAGCTCGCCCTCCCAGAAGTCGGGAACCGAACTGCCCAGTCCGGCGCGGATCGGCAGGAACGGCAGTCGCTGCGCGGCGGCCTGCAACCCGCAGCGCAGCATGCCCTCGTCCATCTCGCGGGCGACGATCGCCCCGGTGGTACGGGCGCGCGCGAACCACGGGTCGTAGAACGGCGGCGAATCCAGGGACACGAATCCGTAGTACACCTTGGCGACCTTGCCCGCCGAACACAGCAACCCGATGTCGGGACCGCCGTAGGTCACCACGGTAAGGTCGCGGACGCCGGTGCGCAGCAACGCCCGGACGAGGGCCATCGGCTTGCGGCGCGACCCCCAGCCGCCGATACCGAGGGTCATCCCGCTCTCGACCAGCCCGACGGCTTTCTCGAGGGTGGTGCGTTTGTCGCGAGGTGCGCTCATCGCTTCTTCGCCTTGGCGGTGCCGGCGAAGGCGTCGCGGTGTTCGTCGGCGACTCCGGCGAGGTTCAGTTCGAAGGTGAACCCCTGTTCCATCCGGTAGCTGGCGTTGACCCGCTGGGTGTCGATGAGGTTCAGCGCCTCCTTGGCCGCCCGGATGACCCGGGTGTCCTTGGCGGCGATGTCGCGGGCGACGGCCAGGGCGGCGTCATCGAGGTCGGCGCGCGGTACCACCGCGTGCACGGAACCGAAGTTATGCAGAGTGGCGGCGTCGACGTTCGCTCCGGTGAAGAACAGCCTGCGCATCATGTGCTGCGGCACCAGTCGCGAGAGATGGGTCGCCGCGCCGAGTGCGCCCCGGTCGACCTCGGGCAGGCCGAACACCGCGTCGTCGGAGGCGACGATGACGTCGGCGTTGCCGACCAGGCCGATTCCGCCGCCGACGCAGAAGCCGTTGACCGCGGCGATCACGGGGACCGCGCACTCGTAGACCGCCCGGAACGCCTCGAAACAGCCGCGGTTGGCGTCGATCAGCGCAGTGAAACCGTCGGTCTGCTGCATCTCCTTGATGTCCACACCGGCGTTGAACCCGCGACCCTCGGCGCGCAGGATCACGACGTGCGTGGACGTATCCCGACCTGCGGCGGTGATCGTGTCGGCGAGCTCGAACCAGCCCCGCGACGGGATCGCGTTGACCGGGGGGTAGTCGACCGTCACCGCGACGATGCCGGGTTCGACGGTGGAGGAACTGATTCCCATGGGCCTCCCGGTCTCACAAGCATCCTGAGCAAGCACTTGCTTGGTAGGCTAACACAATGGATCTGGGCCTCCAGGGGCGTGTCGTCCTGGTCACCGGCGGAGTCCGCGGGGTTGGCGCCGGCATCAGCGAGGTCTTCGCCGGCCAGGGGGCCACCGTCGTCACCTGCGCCCGGCGCGCGGTCGAGGGCCTGAGGTTCGAGTTCCACTGTTGCGACGTGCGTGACGCCGACGCGGTCGGGGCACTGATCGCGACCATCGTGGACCGGCACGGCCGCCTCGACGCCGCGGTGAACAACGCCGGCGGTTCGCCGTTCGCGATGGCAGCCGAGGCCTCGCCACGCTTCCACCAGAAGGTCGTCGAACTGAATCTGCTCGGCATGCTGCACGTCTCCCAGGCGGCCAACGCCGTCATGCAACTCCAGGACGGCGGCGGATCCATCGTGTCGATCTCCAGCGTCAGTGGCCGGCGGCCCTCGCCGGGGACGGCCGCCTACGGCGCCGCCAAGGCCGGAGTCGACAGCCTGACCGCCACGCTCGCCGTCGAATGGGCGCCGAAGGTGCGGGTCAACGCCGTCGTCGCCGGGATGGTGGCAACCGAACAAGTCGAGTTGTTCTACGGCGACGCCGAGTCCCAGGCCGCCGTCGCGAAGACCGTTCCGCTGGGTCGATTGGCGCAGCCCGCCGAGATCGGCTGGGCGGCAGCATTTCTGGCCTCGGACCTGGCGTCCTACGTCAGCGGTGCCTGCCTGGAGGTCCACGGTGGCGGCGAACCGCCGCCCTACCTTTCGGCATCGAACTCCAACAAGTAGTCCAACACACAGGGAGAGCTAATGGGTCTGCTCCACGGTCGGGTAGCCATCGTCACCGGCGCAGGCGGAGGTATCGGGCGCGCCCACGCTCTGGCCCTCGCCGCCGAGGGTGCTGCGGTGGTCGTCAATGATATCGGCGTCGGCCTCGACGGCTCGCCGGCCGGCGGTGGCAGCGCGGCGCAGGCGGTGGCCGACGAAATCCGTTCCGCCGGCGGCAGAGCCGTCGCCGACGGGTCCGACGTGGCCGATTGGGAGCAGGCGGCGGGACTGATCCAGGCCGCCGTCGAGGAGTTCGGCGGCCTCGACGTCCTGGTCAACAACGCCGGGATCGTCCGTGACCGGATGATCGCCAATACCAGCGAGGAGGAGTTCGACGCCGTCGTCGCCGTCCACCTCAAGGGACACTTCGCGACCATGCGTCACGCCGGCGCCTACTGGCGCGGTCGGTCCAAGGCCGGCGAGGCCGTCGACGCCCGGATCATCAACACCAGTTCCGCCGCGGGGCTACAGGGCAGCGTGGGACAGGGCAACTACAGCGCCGCCAAGGCCGGCGTCGCCGCACTGACCCTGGTGGCGGCCGCGGAGATGGGCCGGTACGGGGTGACGGTGAACGCGATCGCGCCGGCGGCGCGGACCCGGATGACCGAGACGGTGTTCGCGGCGATGATGGCCAAGCCGGACTCCGGCTTCGACGCCATGGCGCCGGAGAACGTCTCGCCGCTGGTGGTGTGGTTGGGCAGCGCCGAGTCCGCCGGCGTGACGGGGAAGGTGTTCGAGGTCGAGGGCGGTCTGATCCGGGTGGCCGAGGGCTGGGCGCACGGGCCTCAGGTCGACAAGGGTGCCCGGTGGGCGCCCGGCGAACTCGGACCGGTCGTCCGCGGGCTGCTGGCCGAGGCGCGGCCCCCGGTGCCGGTGTACGGAGCCTGAGTTCCGCCGAGTCAGGGCCTCGGTTCGCAGATCACCACCGGGATCACCCGGTCGGTCCAAGCCTGGTAGTCGTCGAAGCTGGTGTACATCTTCGCCATCTTCGGCCAGTACTCCGCGCGCTCGGCCTCGGTGGCGTCCCGGGCCCGCAGTCGCAGCACCTCGTCCTTGATCTGCACCGACACCTCCGGATTCGCCTTGAGGTTGAGGTACCACATCGGATTGGTCGCCGCACCGCCCTGCGAGGCGATCAGCACCACCCGGTCGCCCTCGCGCAGGTACAGCAGCGGACTGACCCTTTGCCGGCCGGTCTTGCGACCGGTCGTGGTCAACAGGGCCACTGGGGCGCCCTGCAGAAACTTTCCGCCGAGGCGGCCGTCGGTCGTGCGGTACAACCAGGACTGGGTTCGTGACATCCACTTCACGAGCAACTTCGTCGGGGCGGAGTTGAGTCCCCGGGGCGGACTTGCCGGCACCGGCTCAGACTCGTTCGATGATGGTCGCGGTCGACAGTGCCCCGCCGGCGCACATGGTGATCAGCGCCGTGGACCGGTCGGTGCGCTCCAACTCGTGCAAAGCAGTGGTGATCAGTCGGCTGCCCGTGCTGCCCACCGGATGCCCCAGCGCGATCGCGCCGCCGTTGACGTTGACCCGGTCCATGTCGGCGTCGTGCACGCGAGCCCAGCTGAGCACGACCGAGGCGAACGCCTCGTTGATCTCCACCAGGTCGATGTCGCCCAGCTTCATCCCGGCCTTCGCCAGCACCCGCGCGGTCGACTGGACCGGTCCGTCGAGGTGGTAGTAGGGCTCGGCGCCCACCAGCGCCTGCGCGACGATGCGGGCCCGCGGCCGAAGGCCGAGCGCGGCCGCCCGGTCCTCGTCCATCCACAGCACCGCGGCCGCGCCGTCGGAGATCTGCGACGAGGTGCCGGCGGTGTGCAGACCACCCTCGAGCACCGGCTTGAGGGCGGCCAGGCCCTCGGCGGTGGTGTCGCGCAGGCCCTGGTCGCGGCTGACCACATGCCGCTGCGCCGTGGGCCGCTTGTTCTCATCGAGCACCGGTGCCTCCAGCGGCGAGATCTCCCGGTCGAAGCGGCCCTCGTCCCACGCCTGCCTGGCCTTGTGTTGGGACAGCAGGCCCCAGTGGTCCAGGTCGGCGCGGCTGATCAAGCGCCGCTCGGCGATCCGCTCGGCGGCGGTGAACTGGTCGGGCATGTCGATGTCCCACGACTCGGCGCGGATCGCCGCCCGGTCCGGTCCGGCGTTGGCGCCCAGGCCGACCCGGCTCATCGCCTCGATACCGCAGGCGATGCCGACGTCGATCGCGCCGGCGGCGATCAGCCCGGCGATGAGGTGGTTGGCCTGCTGGGCGCTGCCGCACTGGCAGTCGACGGTGGTGGCACCGACCTGCTCGGGCAGACCCGCCGTCAGCCAGGCGACCCGGGTGATGTTGTTGGACTGCTCCCCGTACTGGGTGACGCAGCCTCCGATGACCTGCTCGACGGCACCGGCCTCGATCCCGGCTCTGTCCACCAGAGCCTTCTGCGTCGCCCCCAGCAACTCCGTCGCGTGCAGTCCGGACAACCAGCCGTTGCGCTTTCCGATCGGGCTGCGGGTGGCCTCGACGATCACGGGATTGCCCACTCGGTCAGGCTAGAACACGTTCCAGTAGTCTGACAAGCAAGGATGCCGCGATGCCTTTTGTCTGCGGGAAGAGCGTGTTTTACTGGCACTAGATCACGTCGTTTCGAGGAGCGCACCGCACTATGCCCGAGCCCGGGGAATCCCCCAGCCTGCCGCACGGCTTCGACTTCCTCGACCCGGATCGTAACGTCGTGCGACTACCCGTCGACGAACTCGCCGAGTTGCGCCGGGTTGCGCCGGTCTGGTGGTGCGAGCAGCAAATCGGCAAGGGCGGGTTCAACGACGGCGGCTACTGGGTGGTGACCCGGCACGCCGACGTCAAGGAGGTGTCCCGCCGCAACGACGTCTACCGGAGCGGGCCCAACACCGCGCTCCCGCAGTTCGCCGACGACATCGCCCGCGAAGACATCGACATGCAGAGCGTCATCCTGATCAACATGGACGGTGAGCACCACGACCGGCTGCGCCGCATCATCTCCCGCGGGTCCACCCCGCGGGCCATCGAGCGGCTGCGCGACGAGCTCACCATGCGCGCGGACACCATCGTCAAGACGGCTGCGGCACAGGGATACGGCGACTTCGTCCAACAGGTCGCCTCCGAGTTGCCGCTGCAGGTGATCGCCGGGCTACTCGGTGTCCCGCAGGAGGAGCGGGAGAAACTGTTCCGCTGGACCAACGAGATGACCGGCAACGAGGACCCGGAGTTCACCCACGTCGACGGGCGGCAGTCGTCGATGGAGATGCTGGGATACGCCATGCAGATGGCTGCGAGGAAGGCCGTGGATCCCGGTGACGACATCGTCACCGCGCTGATCAACGCCGACATCGCCGGGGAGAAGCTCACCGATGACGAGTTCGCGTTCTTCGTGCTGATGCTCGCGGTCGCCGGGAGCGAGACCACGCGCAACTCGATCACCCACGGGATGATGGCCTTCATCGACAACCCCGAGCAGTGGGCGATCTACCGGCGGGACCGTCCGGCCACGGCCGCGGACGAGATCGTCAGGTGGGCCACCCCGGTCACGGCCTTCCAGCGCACCGCCGTCGTCGACACCGAATTGTCGGGTGTCGGTATCAAGGCCGGCCAGCGCGTGGTGATGTTCTACCGTTCGGCCAACTTCGACGACGAGGTCTTCGACGACCCGCACACCTTCAACATCCTGCGCGATCCCAATCCGCACGTCGGCTTCGGCGGGACCGGCGTGCACTACTGCATCGGAGCCAATCTGGCCCGGATGACGATCGCCCTGATGTTCGACGCCATCGCCGAGAACATGCCCGATCTCACGCCGATCGGAACGCCGGAGCGGTTACGGTCGGGCTGGCTCAATGGCATCAAGCACTGGCAGGTGGACTACACGGGGTCGGCACCTGCCTGACCTGACCGCCCTATCAGGAGGAGTTTTCGGGTGGATTTCACTGCGGACCCGCAGCAGCAGGCCGTCGCCGACGTGGTGAATTCCGTCCTTGATCGCGAGAACAGCTGGGAGGCATTGGTTTCCGGGGGTGTCACGGCCCTGGGGATTCCCGAGCGGCTCGGCGGCGACGGAGTAGGGCTGCCTGAGATCGCCACGGCGCTCACCGAGATCGGCCGACACGGCCTGGTGTCCCCGGCCCTGGCCACTCTCGGGTTCGGCGTCGCCGGCCTGCTCGACCTCGCCGACGCCGGCCGCCAGGACCGCTACCTCGAGGGGGTTGCCGGCGGCGCCCTGCTGACCGCCGCGCTGAACGAGCCCGCTTCGGCGCTTCCCGAACGGCCCGCGACGGCAATGTCCGGCGGGCGGATCACCGGAACCAAAGTGGCCGTCGCCGACGCCGCGCAGGCGGTATGGATGCTGGTCAGCACCGACGGCGGGATC
>CAYXOM010000382.1:0-8755 GCA_964466565.1 uncultured Mycobacterium sp. | reverse complement strand
GCCCAACGGCCAGCCCCAGGCCCGCCCACCGGCCGAGGGGGCGGCCAACGCCGCCGAGGTGCCCTCGGCGCCGGTGGCGGTGCTGCCCCCGGGTGGGCTGAACCTCTCGGCGGCCAAGGCCGCGGCGCTGCAGGAGGTGCAGTCGGCGATGGGCGCGGTGCGCGAGGCGCAGCGCTCGGGCAACTTCGCCCAGTACGGGGCGGCGCTGCAGCGCCTCGACGAGGCGATGGGCAAGTTCGACTCGGCGCGCTAGGGGCTGGGTAGGGGCTTAGTAGGGGTTGGCAGGGGCGGCGGTCGGGGAGTGGGAGTCTCCCGCCTCTGAGCGACTGCCAGCGACTGTCTGACTGTTGAACGGTGCGTGAACAGCGGATTTGGCGGGCCCTGCCGGGCTTGGGTAGCCTTCAGGAGCACTCGACGCGGGGTGGAGCAGCTCGGTAGCTCGCTGGGCTCATAACCCAGAGGTCGCAGGTTCAAATCCTGTCCCCGCTACCAGGCAAAACGGCCCTCAGAGGACTCTCTGAGGGCCGTTTTCATGCCCAATGGTCACACTTTTGGTCACAAACATCGCCAGGGCGTGGTCACGCGAGCCTGGAATCCGGGCCATCGCCGGTCTCCTCCCAGGCGTCCCCCAACAGGTAGTCGGCGGCCTGCTGGGCGGCCTCGTGATCGGCGTCCGATCTCACGTGGGCATAGGTCGCCATGGTGAAGCTGACATTGGAATGCCCGATCCGCTCGCTAACCACCTTCATGGGGACCCCGCCTTCCAGCGCCGCGGTGGCGTAAGTGTGGCGAAGATCGTGGAAGGTGATCCGCGGGACTCCCGCCTCGGCGGCGTAGCGCTCGATGAGGTCCACCAGATTCTGAGGATGCAGCGGCCGGCCGAACTCGGTCGTGAACACTAGATCCTCACCTTCGTAGTCCGGCCCGCGCAGTGCGCGGATTTTGTCCTGCTCGGCGCGCCAGCGCCGAAGGGCCGCTACCGTGCGGCTGTCGATGGCGATGGTCTTGTCGGAGTTGACTGTCTTGCCGCCAGGCTTCTCGCTGGCGCGTCCACGGATGACTATCCGACTGTCCCTCAGGATGATCGTCCCCCTGTCGAGGTTGACGTTGGGCCACCGCAGCCCGCACAGTTGCCCGCGCCGGATGCCGGTGGTCAAATCGAGCATGAACAGCGCCTCGAGCCGGGCGGAGGGAAGGACGCGAAGGAACGCTCGGGTCTGTGCCGGCGTCCACACCGGCCGCTGATTGCGTTCCAGCCGTGGCGCTTTGATAGCCGCTGCGGGGTTGTACTTGAGGTACTTCAGCGCGACCGCGTCCGCGAGGGCGGCGCGAAGTGCGGCGTGGATGTTGCGCAGCGTCTTGGGTTCCAGGCCGGGCGGCTTAGCCTTAGGGACGTTTCCCCGCTTATACCGGCGAACGGCCGCACGAGCAGCATGGATCGTTGTGCCGCACGCCTCGGAAACCTCACGCGGGGTAGGCGGTGCACCGGCGGCCACACCCGCCGCCCAGAACTCGTACATCGGGCGGTTGTTGTCGGTCTTGATCCGGCCAGCGTTAGCCAACTCGACGTAGAGCTGCACAATCCGCGGCTCATCAAACGTCTGAAGCTTCAGGCCGCCAACTCGAGGAACCACGTAGAAGTACAGATGATCACTGTAACCCTGAACGGTCGTCGCGCTGGCGGTCAATTTCTTGAATTCCAGCCATTCGGCGATGAACTCCCCGACAGTCCGGTCGGACGGGTCGACATACTTGCCCTGCTGCGCCTCCTCGATCGCCGCCCGCTGGGCGTCGGCGGCTTCAGCCTTAGTCCTGAAGCCGCCTTTGGTGATCCAGGAGTGCTTGCCTGTGGCGGGATTGATCTGCGGGCTGCGGAACTTGTAGTACCAGGTCGACCCACGCTTCTTGATCGAGCCGTTCACAACCCGAACCGCTTTCTGAACGGCTCGAACAGGATCAGAATCCGGCCACCCAGTCGGATCACTTCGAATTCACCGGCTCGAATCAAGCGGTAGATCGCTCCGGGCTTGAGCCCTGTGCTGTTGGCCGCTTCTTTGACGGTGATGGACACGCGGTCCTTGTTGGGATCGAACATTACGATGCCTCCTTTGGCGTTGGTGCTTCTCGTGGTTGGTGTGGAATCACCCCGTACCGCTTCGGGATCCGGGGGTGTCGATTTGAGCGGGGCGCCCCACGCAATCCGGTGGGAGCCACTCCCAAATCCAGAGGGAGTACCAGATCGAGAGGGTCCCCGCTCGTTTTGGCCGCCGGAAGATGTTGGGCAGCAGGGTGGTTGAGCAGATAGCGGCTTGACCGCTGGCTACCTGACTCGTCGAACTGGTAGTCGCGGGTAACGAACCCGAGGTGCTCCAGCTCTTTGAGCGCCCGCCGCACGGTGCTCTGGCCGCTCGATGCCGCCCTGGCCAGCGTCCGCACCGACAGCAAGCATGCGAAATCACCGTCGACTCGCAATGCGAGTTGCAGCAGAACCAGGGTCGTGATCGCCGATCCGGCCTGCTGATTCCTCGCCCACGCAACGGCTTTCGTGTTCACGTCGCCGCGTCCTCCCTTCCTTCGGGCGGGAAATCGGTACCGCTGGATTCCCCGTATCTGAGTCCCTTTGCATGACGGTAAAACACCCCGCCCGAAGATGCAGCACCCACCAACGCGGGCCTTACCGAACGGACGCCGCATGGCAGAGCAGGAGCTCGAAGTCCCGGGTGGCGGCGCAAAGTGGCGGCCGCGACTCAGGCCGTGAGGGTCTCCGAATTGGAGCGTAAAGCCGGTTCACGGGGACGTTTCGTCCCCCGAGTCTGCTTTTGGGTCATGCGCTGGCCGTTGCGACGGCAGCGACGGTGTGACGATCGCGGGTCTCGTCAGCTGAAGAACCTGCTGGGTCGTGAATCCTTCGGGGTGCTGGCCGTCCTCGCCCACAACCGGACCCCCGGTGGTGGCGTGTCCCTGATACTGAGTCCACCCGGATTTAGAGCCAGGTTGTTGTTGTCCGGATTCAGTTGATCTCGCAGGCCACGGGGTATCGGGTGTGGCTGCATCGGGCAGCGTACTCGGCCGGCGTTCGGTAGCCCAGAGCCGAATGCCGGTGTCTGTGGTTGTGCGCGTCTTGAAGTCTCCGATGACCACTCGGGCCTCGAACAGGGTGTTCCAGTGGTTGGGTTTTCGGTAAACCCCACGCGCGCGATGACCTGCCGCACGCCGGAGCCGAGTTCGGAGACGCTGAGGCGATTGTCGTCAGGAACCGTCGGCACGGGCCGAAGCGATCAGTTACCATAACCTCGGGCACCCTCACACCGCGAAGGCACTCAAGGAACAGAACCTCCGGACACGCCCGGGTGGATCAAAGTTTGGAGAAGTGGCATTTCTGATAACGGTTCCGCCCCTGGAGTCATGAACGATCTCTCAATGGCCCTCGTCATGTTTGACGGCGCGGAAGAGCAAGACGTCGTGGGCCCGTACGAAATGTTCTGGTGGATGACTGCGTTCCAAGAATTGCCCACCGATAGACCCATCAGGGAATCCGATTTCAGCTACACGTTCAACCTCAAGGATGGCACGACTCCGAATGTCTTCACTGTCGCGCCGACC
Organism: uncultured Mycobacterium sp.; assembly: GCA_964466565.1. Classification (GTDB taxonomy): domain Bacteria; phylum Actinomycetota; class Actinomycetes; order Mycobacteriales; family Mycobacteriaceae; genus Mycobacterium. Next base: position 5,152 of record CAYXOM010000382.1, on the reverse strand, counting down.
ACTGATCCGATTGTCATGTCCTCGGGCATGAAATTTATCGCTGACTTCAGCTATGAAACCGCTCCGCCGGCAAACGTGGTTGTAGTTCCGGGTGGTCATGGCGCGCGAAACATCCCAGCGTTGGAGGCGAACGGAACCCTCGACTATATCAAGGGAATTGCCAATGCCGAGACATGCAAGTACGTGATGTCTGTATGCACCGGTGCGTTCGTCCTCGGCGCAGCGGGCTTGCTGGACGACAAGCATTGCTTGGTGTATTCGAATCAATTCGAACGATTCGAAAGAGAGGTACCCGCAGCGAAGCTTGTCAGAGACGGCTCTCTCAGTTTCGTCCAGGACGGCAGAGTTTTCACTAGCAACGGCCCGTGCTCAGGCCTGGCGACCTCGCTGCGCTTGGTGGAGGTACATTGCGGCACAGGCTATAAGAACAATCTGCGCGAGCTACTCGCATACCTGACGCCACCAGTAAAGGGTGCCGTCTCCGAAAACGGCACCCTGACCGAAGCCACCGTCTAATTCCTTATCGACCGCACCAGTTCGATCATCCCCTGCACTCGCTCAGTAGGCGTACTGACCTCTCCATGATCGACCACCCGCTCGTTCGGGGGAAATGGGCTGGCGGGGTAGTGGGTGTGGCTGCATCGGGCAGCGTACTGGGCGGGTGTTCGGTAGCCCAGAGCCGAATGCCGGTGTCTGTGGTTGTCCTCGTCTTTGAAGTCGCCGATGACCACTCGGGCCTCGAACAGGGTGTTCCAGTGGTTGCGGTTGAGGCATTCCTTGCGTAGCCGGTTGTTGAACGATTCGACGTAGCCGTTGTTCCACGGGGTGCCCGGCGGAATGTAGGACAATCCGACCTTGCCCTTGCAGAACTGTTGCAGTGCTTGGGAAACCAATTCTGGACCGTTGTCCATCCGGAGCACCTTCGGTGGCCCGCCGGCCACCACGAACACCTTCTCGAGTTCGGGGACGAGTCGCTCAGCGGTGATGGAGCGCTCGACGAGGTGCAGCAGTGATTCCCGGGTGTGGTTGGGCTCATTCAGTGGGAGCACGCCGGTGGGCTTAGCCATGATTGCCGTTCCGTTCCTGGTGAACGGCTACACCTACGATCCCGGGGCGTCAGTAACCTGCTGGGTGGCCGGCAGCCTCTCCATGGCCCTCGGTGCCATCGGTTGGACGCGTCGCAGGATGCCGACCGAGTACGGCATCAATGAGGGTGGTGACAGCCAACGGCTGCGGCACCGTTGGAGCTACGTGATTGGACGGTCGGCGCTTATCGTCGGCCTTGCCACCGTTCTTTTTGGCATTGCGTTTCCCACAACAGCGGCCGGTACCGCTGTCACAATCGGTCTGGGCGGGTTAATCGCGGTGATCTCCGTCTGGTCGCTGCTGGCCTCCGAGCCCACTCATGACTTCTTGTCGCTAGCCGTCGCGGGGTTCGCACTGTTTCTGTCGCCGTGGGTCGCAGGATTCACCGGGCCCGCACTAGCCCCGCCCGCCGCACGGATAAGCTTGTCCCGCACCGCTGCCGCCCGGAGTCGGGCTAGGTTCTGCGCCGGCGCAGGATGAAGGCCACCAAGGCGACCATGCCGGCGATCACCAGGAAGTTCAGTGCCGATTCCAGCGCCGAGGGGTTGGTCGACTTCGGAATCTGGTCGAGGTCGGTGAGCGGCGCCGGGGATCGCGGCAACGCCGGATCCACCCGCGGCGTCTCCAGCAGATCGCGAATCGCTCCGACGGCGCTCGCGCTGACCGGCTGCGCCGGGCCGCCGATGAACGCGTTGGGGCCGTAGACCCCCGGTTGGCCCACGTCCGAGGCCGGGCCCGCGATGACTGTCTGCTGCGACACGGTGTCGACCGGCGACGGCTGGCCGCGATACTTCGCCGCCGGGATGCGGGCCGGTCGCAGGTGCGGTACCTCGCGTAGCCGCTCCTCGTCCGCCGCACCGGGAAGGGAGAAAAGCCGCAGGCCGAAATCGCTGATCGCCTGCTGGATCTCCGGGTGGCCCGGCGGACTGATCGCCAGCATCGCGCTCGCGGTGCCGGACCTGACCGCCGCGACCCGCTCACCGATGAGTCCCTCGCCGGGCACGGTGACCAACCGGGTCCCGGCGGGCAGGACCCCCTGCTCGATCAGGGTCAGGGCGGTTGCCCGGCTGGAGCTTCCCGGCGGGCCGACCGCCAGCGTCCGATCGAACTCGCCGTCGGCGGGAGCCAGCAGGTGTGCCGCGCGGGTCTCCACCGCGGCGATCGCCTCCAGCGGTTTGGTCGGGCGGTCGCCGTCGGTGCGGTCCCCGGGCGCGAAGAGGTCCTCGGCGTTGGCAATGCCCAGCCTGGCCTCGCCGGCGAGCACCGCGCCCGCTGGGTCATTGACGGCGACGATGTCGATCGGCCGCCCCGGGTAGGCCTCGTTGATCGCCTCCAGGGCGCGTCCCGTCGCCCCGGCCCGTTGATCGTCAAGCCCGATGGCGACGACGACGGCGTTACCGCGTTGCGCGTTCGTCACTTCCAGCAGTCCCAGCCGGGCCAGTTCCGCTGATGCCACGACCTTGGCGTCCCGGCCCTCGAACTGCACCTGGATGATCATGTTGCGGACGTCGTCGGCGGAGAGCCGATCTTGTAGCTGCTCCACGAGCCCGGCGATCCGGGGGTAGCGGGCGAGCACGTCGCCGCGGACCAGCACCGCGGCGTCGTAGGCCGGCAGGAAGCCCAGATCATCCTCAAGGGCGACGAGGTCGAAGGAGCGGATCTGGGCGTCGGTCGCGAAACCCTCCACCACGTCGACCTCGCCGCTGCGCAGAGCGCGGTACAACTCCGCCTTGTCGTCGGTCACCAGCACCTCGGGATTGAGCACCAGGCCGTAGCGATCCGTCAGTGCGCCGAGGCCCTCAGCCGGCCGCCGGAGGAACTCGCGGTCCACGCCGATCCGCGGCGGCACCGCAAGCCCCGCCAGATCGGAGATGGTCGACAGATCGAACCTGGCGGCGGTTTCCGGGGTCACCGCCAGGACGTAGTCGTTGGAGAAACCCAGCGGCGCCAGCCATTCCAGGCCGAGTGGTTCGGACTCCTCGACAACGCGGTCCAGCGCGGCGGCCGAGTCGTTGAGCGACGGCAGCCCGAGCGCGAGCAGCGCGGTTCCGGTGTACTCGACGTAGGCGTCGACGACACCCTCGCCGATCGCGTCGAGCGGGGTCACCCCGTTCGGAAACTGCACGATGCGCGACACCGGGACGCCACCGGTCTCCAGCAGCTGGGCCACCATCTCGGCGAGCACCTTCTGCTCGGTGAAGTCCTTGGCCCCGACTCTCACCGCCTGACGATCGGCGGAACATCCGGCCAGCAGGGCAATCGCCGCCGCCAGCGCCAACACCGCGACGGTCCGGAAGATCCCGCGGCGCCGGCTCGGCAGTCGTCGCGGTTCCGCCCGGGCGCGATCCGTCACCGCTGAACCTCGCCGGAGACAGCCGCCCCGGGCTCGGGCTCGGTGGTGGCCGCATGCACCGGATCGGCAGCGGTGGCGGCGTTCACCGGCTCACGACTGATGGTCGACAGGAATGCGGCCATCTGCACCACCAGCACCGCGGTGAAGGGCACCGCCCCCAGTACGGCCATGGCCCGGCCCACCTGGACGTCAGCGACGAGCGTCACCGTCAGGGTCATCCCGGCCAGAATGACCCCCCACAGCAATTTTCGAGAGGTTCGCGGACTTTCGTTGCCGTCCTCGGTCATCATGCCGAGCACGAAGGTCCCCGAGTCGGCGCTCGTTACGAGGAACACGAATAGGATGACCAGCGCGAGCAGCGACAGCCCGCCACCGAGCGCGAAGTAGTCGAGGAAGGCGAACAGCGCGGCCGCGGCGTCCTCGGTGGCGATCGCGGCGAGGCCGCCGGGACCCTCCCGCTCGATGAAGATCCCGGCTCCGCCGAATGCACCGAACCAGATCACCGATGCCACCGCGGGCACGAGGACCACGCCCATCACGAATTCGCGGATCGTCCGGCCACGACTGATCCGTGCGATGAAGATCCCGACGTAAGGTCCCCATGCGAGCCACCAGAGGAAGTAGGTCAGCGTCCAACTCGCCGTCCAGGGAGTTAGACCCTCGAAGGGGAACAACCGGAACGACATCTCGAAGATCCGGCCCAGGTAGTCGCCGATGCTGGTCACGATCGTCTCGGCGATGTAGCGGGTCGGACCGGCGAACACGACCACCGCGAGCAGGGCGATGGTGAGCAGGATGTTGATGTTGCTAAGGATCTTGATTCCCCGGTCGAGGCCGGTCGAGGCGCTGAGCATGAAGCAGACCGACAGCACGATGACGATCACCGACGCGACGGCGGTCGATTCGGGGTCGGTATTGAACACCGCCGTCACCCCGGACCGCAATTGCAGCACCCCCATGACCAGCGAACCGACGATTCCGAACAGGACGGCGAGGACGGCGAGGACATCGGCGGAGATAAGCAGCGCCCGCGGGGTGTTCGGCAGGGCACTGCGAATCGGCGCCGAGGTAAGCGGTCGGGTTCCGCGACGGAAGGTGAAATAAGCGATGACCAGCGCGCACATGCCGTAGATCGCCCACGCGTGCAGGCCCCAGTGCAGGTTGGTGATCACGAAGGCCTCGCGGGCGGCGGCTGCCGAGCGGCTCTGCAGACCGGGCGGATCCTGGAAGTGGGTGATCGGCTCGGCGGCGCCCCAGAACAGCAGGCCCGAACCCATGCCGGCGGCGAAGAGCATGCTCAGCCACGACGCGGTGCTGAACTCCGGGGTCTCGTCGTCGTTGCCCAGCCGCAGGCGGCCGAATCGGCTGAGTGCGAGATACAGCGCGGCGATCAGCAGGAACGTGGCGAGCAGCAGAAAAAACCAGTCCAGACTTTCCAGCGCCACCGACGTCAGCGCTTGGACCGCCGAGGTCATCGACTTCGGGTTGATCAGCGCCCACAGGAACGCTGCGCCGGCAATGCCTAGTGACCACCCGAAGACGTGTTTCGCGGTGCCGGTCGGGGGGCTCTGGCGGTTTTTCTGCTCCTCGGGAATGTGTTCCAAATTATCAAATAGCCGGGCGCAGCTGCAGCGATTTCAGGTGCGCTAAATCGACGCATCGCCGCTCACCGTCGGTCTGCAGCGAGGATTCCTGGCTCATCCGAACACCACC
>CAYXOM010000381.1:0-7891 GCA_964466565.1 uncultured Mycobacterium sp. | reverse complement strand
CCCGCAGCGAACCGGCGTGTCCCCGGTACCAGGCGACGGTGCGCTCGATCCCCTGCTGGAGGCTGATCTTGGCCGTCCATCCCAGGGCCGTCAGCATGGAGACGTCCAGCAATTTCTGCGGTGTCCCATCGGGCTTGCTGGTGTCCCACAGGGTTTCGCCGGTGAATCCGACCGCGCGGGAGACGGTGTCGGCGATCTCGCGGATCGTCACGTCGGTACCCGTTCCGACGTTGACGTGCCCGGCACCGTCGTAGTGCTCGAGGAGGTGCACGCAGGCGTCGGCGAGGTCGTCGGCGTGCAGGAACTCCCGGCGTGGGGAACCGGTGCCCCAGTTGGTCACCGAGGACGCGCTCGACCGGGCTGCCTCGTCGTAGCGCCGGATCAGGGCCGGTAGCACATGCGACCCGGTGGGGGAGAAGTTGTCGTGGGGCCCGTACAGGTTGGTCGGCATCGCCGAGATCCACGGCAGTCCGTACTGGCGGCGGACGGCTTGAACGTGAATGATCCCGGCGATCTTGGCGATCGCGTAGGCGTCGTTGGTCGGTTCCAGCGCCCCGGTCAGCAGGGAGTCCTCCCGGATCGGCTGTTCGGCGAACTTCGGGTAGATACAGGACGAGCCCAGAAACAGCAGTCGCTCCACCCCTACCGCGCGTGCGGCGTCGAGGACATTGACCTGGATGCGAAGGTTGTCGCTGAGGAAGTCCACCGGGTAGGTGCTGTTGGCCAGGATCCCGCCGACTTTTGCCGCGGCCAGCACCACATATCGCGGCCGGGTCTCGGTGAAGAAGTCGAACACCGGCCGGCGGTCCCGCAGATCGAGTTCCTCCGAGGTCCGGGTCACGATGTTGTCGAAACCGTCCTCGTCGAGCCGCCGGAGGATCGCCGAGCCGACCAGACCCCGGTGTCCCGCGACGTAGAAGGCGCCCCGCCGATCCAGCTCGCCGGGGGTGAACGCCACATCCCCGCTCACGGGGATGCCACGCCCCGGACCGGTGGGGTCTCCCACGTGTCCAGCCCCACCGCGTCGACCCACGGCCGTCCCGCGTGCCGGAGGGCCTCGATGTCGGCGTCGACCATCAGGCGTGCCAGGGCGCGGGCGTCGACGGTGGCTTCCCAGCCCAGCTTCTCGCGGGCCTTGCCCGCGTCCCCGATCAGGGCGTCCACCTCGGTGGGGCGCAGGTAGCGCTCGTCGAAGCGCACATGCTCACGCCAGTCCAGTCCGGCGTGCTCGAAGGAGATCTGGAGGAAATCGCGGACCGTGATCCCGGTCCCGGTGGCCAGGACGAAGTCGTCGGGCTCGTCGACCTGCAGCATCCGCCACATCCCCTCGACGTATTCCGGGGCGTAGCCCCAGTCACGGATCGCGTCGAGGTTGCCCATGTAAAGGTGGTCCTGGCGTCCGGCCTTGATCGCGGCCACCGCCCGGGTGATCTTGCGGGTCACGAACGTCTCTCCGCGGCGGGGGGACTCGTGGTTGAACAGGATGCCGTTGACGGCGAACATGCCGTACGCCTCCCGGTAGTTCCGGGTGATCCAGTAGCTGTAGAGCTTCGCCGCGGCGTACGGGGAGCGCGGCTGAAACGCGGTGTCCTCGTTCTGTGGTGGGGGCGCCGACCCGTACAGCTCGGAGGAGGAGGCCTGATAGAAACGCGTGCTGATCCCGGCGAGCCGAACTGCCTCCAGCATGCGGACCGTTCCCGTCCCCGTGGTGTTCGCGGTGTGCTCGGGTTCCTCGAAGGACACCCGGACATGGGACTGCGCGGCCAGGTTGTAGACCTCGTCGGGAGCGATGTCGGCGAGCAGGGTCACCAGCCGGGTGCCGTCACTGAGGTCGCCGTAGTGCAGGAAGAGCCTGGCGTCAGGGGAGTGCGGGTCGACGTAGAGGTGGTCGATCCGCGCGGTGTTGAACGTCGATGCACGGCGGATCAGGCCGTGCACCTCGTAGCCCTTGCTCAGCAGCAACTCGGCCAGATACGAGCCGTCCTGGCCGGTGATGCCGGTGATAAACGCTCGCTTGGTCACGTCCGGGTCTCCTGAGGCGGCCATCAACGGGGGTTGGTCACTAATGATCCGGCACCCGCCGGCAGAACTCCACGATCGGGGCCACCAGACCTGCGATCTGGGCGCCCACCCGCTCGAAGACCTCCGGGTCCTGACCGATCGGGTCGGGCACGTCGGGGGCCTGATCGACGCGCAGCCGGGGGCGCAGCCCGGCCAGTTCGGCCACGTCGACGGGTTCGAATTCAGTGGTCAGCGCCGCCAACTCGGCGACGGTGAAGGCCCGCCGCAGCTGCCGCGGCGCCAGTTCCAGCACCGCGTCGCGGTGCTCTCGGGTCATCGCCAGCACCAGGTCGGCCTCGCCGGCGATCGCGGCGGTGAGCTGGCGGGCGGCGAACCCGGCCGGGTCGCCGCCCAGGTTCGCCAGCACCCGGGCGGCCTCCTCGTGCACCGGGTGGGCGATCACCGCGCGGGTGCCCGCGCTGGAGGTCTGAAAGCCCGGAATCGGGTCCTGTTCGGCCAGCGCGGCGGCGAGCCGCTCGGCGGTCGGGGAGCGGCAGATGTTTCCGGTGCAGACGAAGAGGAGGTGCACGGAAGGCATTGTCCACCGCCCTCGTACCGGCCCGGGCACCCGGCCCCCGGGGGTTTGGTCGCCCCCCCGCGCACGCTGTACCCTCGTCTACGGCCCGCGCTGCGGGTCAGGCCCCCTTAGCTCAGTCGGCAGAGCGTTTCCATGGTAAGGAAAAGGTCAACGGTTCGATTCCGTTAGGGGGCTCGGCGGGCGTCGCCACACCCCGGCGGCGAGCGTCGGCACGGCGGTGTAGCTCAGCTGGTTAGAGCGCACGACTCATAATCGTGAGGTCGGGGGATCGAGCCCCCCCACCGCTACGCAGACCCGAAGAACGCAGACCCCTGCGACGAAGACCGAAAGAGAGCACCCGACAGTGGCCTCCAGTACCGACGTACGGCCGAAGATCACCCTGGCCTGCGAGGTGTGCAAGCACCGCAACTACATCACCAAGAAGAACCGGCGCAATGACCCCGACCGCCTGGAGCTCAAGAAGTTCTGCCCGAACTGCGGCAAGCACCAGGCCCACAAAGAGTCGCGCTAGGCCCTCGCACGCCTGTGGCTCTCTCCCCGAACCTGGTCGGGACCCACTACCGGTACCCCCAGGACTACGTCGTCGAGCGTGAGAAGGTCCGCGAGTACGCGAACGCGGTGCAGAACACCGATCCGGCCTTCTTCGGCGAGGACGCCGCCGCCGAACTCGGCCACCCCGGCCAACTCGCGCCGCTGACGTTCATCTCGGTTCTCGGCTACACCGCGCAGCGGGCGTTCTTCGACCACGCCGACATCGGCATCTCCGACCGCCAGATCGTCCAGGTCGACCAGTCGCTGAAGTTCCTGCGCCCGGTCGTCGTCGGTGACCGGCTGCACTCGGACGTGTACGTTCACGAGGTCCGCCAGGCGCACGGCACCGACATCATCGTCACCAAGGTCGTCATCAGCACCGCCGATGGCGAGGTCATACAGGAGAACTACACGACGCTGGCCGGGCGGAGTGATGACGAAGGAGAAAGTGGCTTCAACGATGGCACTGCGTGAGTTCAGTTCGGTCAAGGTCGGCGACGAGCTTCCCGAGCGGGTGATCACCCTGACCCGCGCCGACCTGGTCAACTACGCCGGGGTGTCCGGCGACCTGAATCCGATCCACTGGGACGACGAGATCGCCAAGCAGGTGGGCCTGGACACCGCGATCGCCCACGGCATGCTGACCATGGGCCTCGGTGGCGGCTACGTCACCGCCTGGGTGGGCGACCCGGGTGCGGTCACCGAGTACAACGTGCGGTTCACCGCGATCGTCCCGGTGCCCAACGACGGGGTCGGGGCCGAGATCGTGTTCACCGGCCGGATCAAGTCGGTGGACGAGGAGAACAAGACGGCGACCATCGCCTTGACGGCGACCCACGACGGCAAGAAGATCTTCGGCCGCGCCGTTGCCGTGGCGAAGCTGGCGTAGCTATGGCGCTGAAAACCGACATCCGCGGCATGGTGTGGCGCTACCCGGAGCCCTTCGTGGTCGGCCGCGAGCAGATCCGCCAGTACGCCAAGTCGATCAAGGCCCACGATCCGGCCAGCACCGACCCGCAGGCCGCCGCGGAGATGGGCTACCCGGGGCTGGTGGCGCCGTTGACGTTCGTGTCGATCATCGCGGTGATGACCCAGCGGCACTTCTTCCAGCACGTCGACGTGGGCTTCGAGACCTTGCAGATCGTCCAGGTTGACCAGAAGTTCCAGTTCCTCAGACCCATCGTCGAGGGTGACGCGTTGATCGCGACCATGTACATCGACACCGTCAACGAGCGCTTCGGCGCCGACATCGTGACCTCTCGCAACATCCTGACCGACGACGTGACCGGCGACGAGGTCATGATCGCCTACACCACCCTGATGGGCCACGAGGGCGACAACTCGATCTCGGCCGGCTGGGACCCCGAAACCGGCCAGGTGCTGCGCACCCCGGTCCGCTACGACGATTAACACCTGCGAGGGGTCTCGCGCTACACTCTGACCCGGAGTTTCCCCACGAAAGCGCGCTGTCCGTCGGTCGGTCCGGTGGGCAGCGCGTCGCATGTGGGGCGCAACCGAGGGGCGTAGCTCAACTGGCAGAGCAGCGGTCTCCAAAACCGCAGGTTGCAGGTTCAAGTCCTGTCGCCCCTGCTCAACCGAATAGACTTGGAACCATGACCCCGCCCCGGACCGGAGAAGGAGCACGCGGTGAGCGACGAGCGCGATTCTGACGCCACCGGCGAGGAGACCCCCCGCCCCGGGGTGACCGGCCCGCTGCGCCCCACCGGCAAACGCTCCCGGCAGCGCCCGGGGACCACCGCGCTGGCCGAGCGCGAGCCCGAGGAGGACGACGAGGGCCTCACCGAGGAGTTCGACAGCCTCGAGGTGACCTCCGGCAAGAAGGTCCGCAAGGACGGCGCGGGCAGCCGCAACCCGTTCCTCTTCGTCTTCAACTACGTCAAGCAGGTCGTCGCCGAACTGCGCAAGGTCATCTGGCCCAACCGCAAGCAGATGGTCAACTACACCCTGGTGGTGCTGGCCTTCCTGGTGTTCATGGTGGCGCTGATCGGCCTGGTGGACCTCGGACTGGCCAAGCTCGTGATGATGGTGTTCGGCGAATCGTGACCCCCGGAGAGGACGACCAGAGCGTGACTACCCCCGAAGGCGGCGCGCCCGCGGGTGAGGCCGTCGACGTCATTGACCAGCCGGCTGAGTCCGTGGAGGCCGTCGAGCCCGTCGAGGAGGAACTGGACCCGGCCGCCGCGCTGAAGAAGGAACTGCGCGGCAAGCCCGGCGACTGGTACGTCATCCACTCCTACGCGGGCTATGAGAACAAGGTGAAGGCCAACCTCGAGACCCGCGTGCAGAACCTCGACGTCGGCGACTACATCTTCCAGGTGGAGGTGCCCACCGAAGAGGTCACCGAGATCAAGAACGGCCAGCGCAAGCAGGTCAACCGCAAGGTGCTGCCCGGCTACATCCTGGTGCGCATGGACCTCACCGACGACTCCTGGTCGGCGGTGCGCAACACCCCCGGCGTCACCGGCTTCGTCGGGGCCACCTCCCGGCCCACCGCGCTCTCCCTGGACGACGTGGTGAAGTTCCTGCTGCCCCAGGGCGCGGGCCGCAAGACCGGCAAGGTGGCCGCCGCGAGCAGCGCCGGCGGCGGCGAGGCCACCCTGGAGCGCCCGGAGATCCTCGTCGACTTCGAGGTCGGCGAGTCGGTCACCGTCATGGACGGCCCGTTCGCCACGCTGCCGGCCTCGATCAGCGAGGTCAACGCCGAGCAGCAGAAGCTCAAGGTGCTGGTGAGCATCTTCGGCCGCGAGACCCCCGTCGAGCTGACCTTCAGCCAGGTCGCCAAGATCTAGCAGACCCCCGCGAAAGGAACACCGAACACCCATGGCCCCCAAGAAGAAGGTCGTCGGCCTGATCAAGCTCCAGATCCAGGCCGGGCAGGCCAACCCCGCCCCGCCCGTCGGCCCCGCGCTCGGCCAGCACGGCGTCAACATCATGGAGTTCTGCAAGGCCTACAACGCCGCCACCGAGAACCAGCGCGGCAACGTCATCCCGGTGGAGATCAGCGTCTACGAGGACCGCAGCTTCGACTTCGTCCTCAAGACCCCGCCGGCGGCCAAGCTGCTGCTCAAGGCGGCCGGGGTGGCCAAGGGCTCGGCCGAACCGCACAAGACCAAGGTCGCCAAGGTGACCTGGGACCAGGTGCGCGAGATCGCCGAGACCAAGAAGGCCGACCTCAACGCCAACGACGTCGAGCAGGCCGCCAAGATCATCGCCGGCACCGCCCGGTCGATGGGCATCACCGTCGAGTAGCGAAGGCGGATCGACCCGACAACACCGTCGAGTAGCAACAGCAGTTCCGTGGGAGAGCTGGCATCGGCTCGTTGACCACAGCCAACCGAACGAAGATTGGATAACCATGAGCAAGAAGAGCAAGGCCTACCGCGAGGCCGCCGAGAAGATCGACCGCGACCGCCTGTACACCCCGATGGAAGCGGCCAAGCTCGCCAAGGAGACCTCCTCGAAGAAGCAGGACGCCACCGTCGAGGTGGCGATCCGCCTCGGGGTGGACCCGCGCAAAGCCGACCAGATGGTGCGCGGCACCGTGAGCCTGCCGCACGGCACCGGCAAGACCGCCCGGGTGGCGGTGTTCGCGGTGGGGGAGAAGGCCGAGCAGGCCACCGCCGCTGGCGCGGACGTGGTGGGCAGCGACGACCTCATCGAGAAGATCCAGGGCGGGTTCCTCGACTTCGACGCCGCCATCGCCACGCCCGACCAGATGGCCAAGGTCGGTCGCATCGCCCGGGTGCTGGGCCCGCGCGGGCTGATGCCCAACCCCAAGACCGGCACCGTCACCGCCGACGTCGCCAAAGCCGTCACCGACATCAAGGGCGGCAAGATCAACTTCCGCATCGACAAGCAGGCCAACCTGCACTTCGTGATCGGCAAGGCCTCCTTCGGCGAGAAGCAACTGGCCGAGAACTACGGCGCCGCCCTCGACGAGGTGCTGCGGGCCAAGCCGTCGTCGTCCAAGGGCCGCTACCTCAAGAAGGTGACCGTTTCCACCACCACCGGCCCCGGTATCCCAGTGGATCCGGCCGTCACCCGCAACGTCGCCGAGGAACCGGCGTGAGCCTATCCGCCTCCGCGCGGACCGGGGCGGCCGCCCTGGCCGCCCTGGCTGTCCTGTCCGGCTGCAGCCAGGCCACCGAGGTGGCTGACGCACCGTCCGCCCCGGCGACCTCCACGCTGCCCACCAAGGCCGACGGGGCCAACGTCACCATCCAGGACTACCTGGCCGAGAACAACATCACCGAGTCCGACGCCCGCCCGGGCCAGCCCGGAGTGCCGGTGGTCAAGCTGCCCCTCCCCCCGGAGGGCTGGGTCGACGCCGGGCCGCGCACCCCGGCCTATGCAGTCGGCGCCCTGGTGGCGACCCCGCAGACCGCGGCCGACCCCGACCGTCCGCCCACCGTGGTGGTGTTGCTGTCCAAGCTGACCGGCAACGCCGACCCGGTGCAGGTGCTCGACTACGCCCCCGGGGAGCTGCAGAACTTGCCCGACTACAGCCCGATCGGCCCGCCGGCGGCGGTCACGCAGGACGGTTTCGACGGCGTGCAGCTCAGCGGCAACTACACCCGCGACGGCGTCAAGCGGGTAATCGCCCAGAAGACCGTCGTCATCCCCGGCCAGGGCGGCCTGTACGTCCTGCAGATCACCGCCGACGGCCTTGAGGACGACTTCACCGCCCTGCAGGCGGCCACCGCCGCGATCGACCAGTTCACCACGATCGTCGCGTAGGGG
>CAYXOM010000380.1:0-4210 GCA_964466565.1 uncultured Mycobacterium sp. | reverse complement strand
GCACGCCGCGGCGGCCATGAGCAGTACGCCGACGGCCGGCGGCACCCTGGTGAGCATTCGGACTATGCAACCCCATGAGGCGCGTGTTGTAAATGAGGTATTTGTTAAGGATGTGGTAAAAGCCTCCGGGCCGGACGGGTGCGGGTCCGGGTGGTAGGAAAGAGCAGTGCAGACCGCGGTCGACGAGGTGGTGGAACTCGTCAGCGCGCTGATCCGGTTCGATACCTCCAACACCGGGGATCCGGCCACCACCCGCGGCGAGGCGGAGTGCGCCCGGTGGGTGGCCGAGCGCCTGCGCGAGGCCGGCTACTCGCCGGAGTATCTCGAGTCGGGTGCGCCGGGGCGGGGCAACGTGTTCGTGCGGCTGCCCGGAGCCGATCCGTCCCGCGGCGCGCTGCTCATCCACGGGCATCTCGACGTGGTGCCGGCCGAGCCCGACGACTGGAGCGTGCACCCGTTCTCCGGAGCGGTGACCGACGGCTACGTCTGGGGCCGCGGGGCGGTGGACATGAAGGACATGTGCGGGATGATGCTGGCGGTGGCCCGGCACTTCAGACGGACCGGCATCACCCCGCCGCGGGACCTGGTGTTCGCCTTCGTCGCCGACGAGGAGCACGGCGGCGCCTACGGGGCGCACTGGCTGATCGAGCACCGGCCCGACCTCTTCGACGGAGTCACCGAGGCGATCGGCGAGGTGGGCGGGTTCTCGGTCACCCTGCCGCACAAGGACGGCGGCGAACGCCGCCTGTACCTCATCGAGACCGCGGAGAAGGGCCTGCTGTGGATGCGCCTGCGGGCCCGCGGCCGGGCCGGGCACGGTTCGATGGTGCACGATGACAACGCCGTCACCGCCGTCGCCGAGGCCGTCGCCCGACTGGGGCGCCACCGGTTCCCGATCGTGCTCACCGACACCGTCGCGGAGTTCCTCGCCGCGGTCGCCGAGGAGACGGGGCTGCGGTTCGACCCCGACGACCTCGAGGGCTCGGTGGCCAAACTGGGTCCGGCGGCCCGGATGCTGGGCGCCACCCTGCGCGACACCGCAAACCCGACCATGCTCAAGGCCGGATACAAGGCCAATGTCATCCCCGCCACCGCCGAGGCCGTCGTCGACTGCCGGGTGCTGCCCGGACGGCAGGCGGCCTTCGAGCGCGAGGTCGATGAACTCATCGGGCCCGACGTCACCAGGGAGTGGATCTCCGAATTGGCCTCCTACGAAACAGGATTCGACGGCGATCTGGTCGGCGCTATGAACGCCGCTATCCTGGCCGTCGACCCCGAGGCCCGCACCGTGCCCTACATGCTCTCGGGCGGCACCGACGCCAAGGCGTTCGCCAGACTCGGAATCCGGTGCTTCGGATTCACTCCGCTGCGGTTGCCTCCGGAGCTGGACTTCGCGGCGCTTTTCCACGGCGTCGACGAACGGGTGCCGGTGGACGCGCTGCACTTCGGCACCCGGGTGCTCGAGCACTTCCTGACCCACTGCTGACAACCGAGAGGATCGACGATGGCCTTCCCGTACAACCCGTACGACTTCCTGCCCGAACTGCCCGGTTTCGAACTGACCAGTACCGACGTCGTCGACGGCCGCCCGCTCAAGACCGCCCAGGTCAGCGGGATCATGGGCGCCGGCGGCGAGGACGAGTCGCCGCAGCTGAGCTGGTCGGGTTTCCCCGAGGAGACCCGCAGCTTCGCGGTGACGGTGTTCGACCCCGACGCGCCGACCGCGTCTGGTTTCTGGCACTGGGCGGTGGCCAACCTGCCGGCCACCGTCACCGAACTGCCCGCCGGCGCCGGCGACGGTTCGGTGCTTCCCGGCGAGGCGCTGACCCTGGTCAACGACGCCGGCATGCGCCGTTACATCGGCGCCGCCCCGCCCCCGGGGCACGGCTACCACCGCTACTTCATCGCGGTGCACGCGGTCGAGGTGGAGCGACTCGAACTCACCGAGGACGCCAGCCCGGCCTATCTCGGGTTCAACCTGTTCATGAACGCCATCGCGCGCGCCGTCATCCACGGGACCCACGAGCAACTCTGATCGCCGGCCGGTTCCCCCGCGAGCAGACGTCAAGGTGCCCGACACGCCGGGGCGCGGGGGGAGTTTGCGTCTGCTCGCCGGGGAGGGCGATCAGCGCGCGGCCGAACCCACCGCCTCGGTGAGGGACCCGAACCCGCCGGCGTGGAGCCGCCCGGCGATGCCGTCGTGGAGGCGACGGGCCCAGCCGCCGCCGCCGTAGACGAACCCGGTGTATCCCTGCAGCAGCGAAGCGCCCGAGGTGATCCGCTCCCAGGCGTCCTCGGCGGTGGTGATCCCGCCGACCCCGATCAGCGTCAGCCGGTTCCCGGTGCGGGCGTGCAGGCGCCGCAGCACGTCCAGCGACCGGCGCGCCAGCGGCTCGCCGGAGACGCCGCCGGGACCCAGTCCCGCCACCCCGGGGGTGCGCAGTCCGGACTGCGACACCGTGGTGTTGGTCGCCACGATGCCGGCCAGGCCCGCCTCCAGCGCGAGGTCGGCGACCGCGTCGACGTCGGCGTCGGAGAGGTCGGGGCCGATCTTCACCAGGACCGGAGTCGTGGTCTGGGCCAGCACCGCGGTCAGGATCGGGCGCAGCGACTCCACCGCCTGGAGGTCGCGCAGGCCGGGGGTGTTGGGGGAGCTGACGTTGACCACCAGGTAGGCCGCCAGCGGGCCGAGTAGACGGGCGCTGGCCGCGTAGTCGGCGGCGGCCCGCTCCGGCGGGGTGGTCTTGGTCTTCCCGATGTTCACCCCGATCGGGATATCGGACCGGTGGCGTGCCAACCGCGCGGCCAGGGCGGCCGCCCCGTCGTTGTTGAAGCCCATCCGGTTGAGCAGCGCCCGGTCGGCGGTCAGCCGGAACAGCCGGGGCGGCGGGTTGCCCGGCTGCGGTTCGGCGGTGACCGTGCCCACCTCGGCGTACCCGAAGCCGAGTGCGCCCCAGGCGTCCAGGCCCAGGCCGTCCTTGTCGAAGCCGGCCGCCAGGCCGAGCGGCCCGGGGAAGCGCAGGCCGAACACCGTGCTGGCCAGGATCGGGTCGTGCGGGGCGAGGCGGTGCACCATGGCCCGCCGGACGGGGCCGGCGGCGGCGGCCCCGCGCAGCGCGGTGAACACCAGATGGTGGATGCGCTCCGGGGGCGCGAGGAACAGCGCACGGCGGACCGCGTCGTAGATCACGAGCCCGACTGATCGGTCGGCGCACCGTCATCCAGGCGAGACTTCCTGCGGCGCAGCAACACCCGTCTGCTGCCGTCAGTGTAAAGCCGTACCCGGGTCAGTTCCCAGCCGCGGTACTCGGCCTCGATCGACAGGCGGGTCGAGGCGCTGACCCGGGTCACCTCCGGTGGCAGCCGCAGCGGAATCCACTCGTAGTCGTCGCTGAGGTCCACCTCCCAGGCGGCCGGCATCGCGCCGCGTCGCGGCGCGCTCACCGGGCCGGCCCCGCGTCGCGGATCACCTGGACGCCGCCGCCGGTGGCGGAGACCACGAAGAGGGTTCCGGTGGCGTCGTCGAAGGCCAGCGTGTCGGGTTGCCGCACGGTCGGGTAACGCACTTTCTCCACGGGGATGCCAGATGACAGATCGTAGCCAACGACGGCGTTCTCGGCGGTCTGCGAGACCCAGGCCCAGCGCGAGGACCCGGCGACACCATAGGGCGAGCCGGCCACCGGGTAGGCCTGACGGGCGATCAGCGGGTCAACGCCGAAGACCAGCAGCTGGCCTCCGCGGGTGTCGGTCACCAGCACCCGTCCGGCCGGGTCGGCGGCGATCCCGGTGGCGCCCAGCCCGGCCCGCAGCGACTGCCGCCGTGCGCCCGCGGCGTCCAGCGCCGTCACCGAGGTCTGGCCGCGGTCGAGCGCGACGGCGGTGCCACCCACGGTGACCAGGGCGTCGATGCGGGCGAAGCCGCCCGCCCGGGCGGCGACGGTGAGGTCGGGGGCCAGGGTGTAGACGGTTCCCCCGGCGCTGCCCAGCACCAGCCGGCCGTCGGCGCGCCGGGCCACCGCGGTGAAGTCGGTGCCGGCCCCCGTGCCGTCCCCCGTCGCGACCTCGACCCGGGTGGCCGCCCCGGCCCGAAGGTCAACGACGGAGAAGCCACCCCGGCCGGCCGCCAGGCCGTCCCCGCCCCCCCCCCCGGCCCCGCCGGGGCGCGGACCCGGGGGGGGGGGGGGGGGCCGGGGGCGGGCCCCCGCCGCAC
>CAYXOM010000379.1:0-1907 GCA_964466565.1 uncultured Mycobacterium sp. | reverse complement strand
CCACCAATGCGACCGTGTACCTGATCGACTCGGTGCTGCTGCCTCCCGCCAACTAGGCGGCATCCCCGCGCCCCGACCGCGCGGGGGCGGCGCACCTTCCAATGAGCCGGCCAGGGGACGTGCTTCTCCTTCACGCCCCCTGGCCGGCTCCTGGTGCGGCAGCATGTCGGTATGCCGTCACTGCTGTGGTTCCGCCGCGACCTGCGACTCGCCGACCTGCCTTCACTGGTCGAGGCCGCCGGTGGCGGAACCGGCGTGCTGGCGTGCTTCGTACTCGACCCGCGGCTGGAGTCCGCCGCCGGACCCCGCCGGATGCAGTACCTCGGGGATGCGCTTCGCGAGCTTCGCACGCGCCTCGATGGCAGGCTGCTGATCACCCGTGGTGACCCCGAGCACCGCATCCCGGAGATCTGCGCAGCACTCGGCGCGTCCGCGGTGCACATCTCCGCCGACTTCAGCCCCGCCGGCTCCAGACGCGACGCAGCGGTCGCCGAGGCGCTAGCGTCGACCGGGACTCCCCTCGTCGCCACCGGCTCGCCCTATCTGGTGTCGCCGGGACGGGTCACCAAGGACGACGGCGGGCCGTACAAGGTCTTCACCCCGTTCTTCCGGCGCTGGCGCGAGGTGGGCTGGCGCCGGCCCGCCATCTCGGGCCCGGGTCAGGCCGACTGGATCGACCCGGCCGCCGTCCGCGGACTGCCCGAACCGGCAGCGCCGCCCGACCCCGGGGTGGCCCTTCAGATGCCCGCCGGCGAGACGGCGGCGCGGCGGCGCTGGGCCGACTTCGTCGCCGACGGCCTGGCCGGCTACGCCGTGGACCGCGACCGGCCCGACAAGCCCGGGACCAGCCGGATGTCGGCTCACCTGAAGTTCGGCACCATCCATCCCCGAACCCTGGCGGTAGATCTGGATTCCGGCGGCACCGGTGCCGCCGCCTATCTGCGGGAGTTGGCGTTCCGCGACTTCTACGCCGGCGTGCTGCACCAATGGCCGGCCAGTGCGTGGCGGAACTTCAACCCCGCGTTCGACGCTATCGAGGTCGACACCGGACCGGAGGCCACCGCCCTGCTCCAGGCATGGCAACAGGGCCGCACCGGCTACCCGATCGTCGACGCCGGGATGCGGGAGTTGCTCCACACCGGCTTCATGCACAATCGGGTGCGGATGATCGCGGCGTCATTTCTCGTCAAAGACCTGCACCTGCCGTGGCAGTGGGGTGCGCGCTGGTTCATGGAGCAACTCGTCGACGGCGACCCGGCGAGCAATCAGCACGGGTGGCAGTGGTGTGCCGGCACCGGCACCGACGCGGCACCGTATTTCCGGGTGTTCAACCCCACCGCCCAGGGCGAGAAGTTCGATCCCGACGGTCACTACGTGCGGCGCTGGATTCCCGAACTTGCCGGGGTGGCCGCCGACGTCCACCGGCTCAAGGCGGGCCGGCCGCCGGGCTATCCCGACCCGATCGTCGACCACGGCGCCGAGCGGGCCGAGGCCCTGCGGCGCTACGGGCTGATCCGTTGAGGCGGATCCCGCCAGTGCGGTGTGCCAGAATGGGGGTACGCCGAGGCGAGAGGATTGTTGGTGGCCGGTACCGAGGTGGATCGCTACAACGAGGTCGATCCGGCCGACGTCCCGTCGGCCGCGTGGGGCTGGAGCAAGCTCAACTACCGCACCTGGTACGCCATCGGCATCTTCATCGTCCTGTTCATGCTCGCGATGATCCACGGCAACCACGGCGGGAGGGTCGAGGACTGGTTCCTGGTCGCGTTTGCCGCCGGTACGGCCGGGATCATCCTGCGCGACTGGTGGTTACGCCGGCGAGGCCTCAAGCGCTGACTCCCCCGCGCTCCCGCCGCCCGCCTCCGGCGGCCAACTGACCGCAGGCCCCACCCCGACTCACCCGCGCT
>CAYXOM010000378.1:0-4728 GCA_964466565.1 uncultured Mycobacterium sp. | reverse complement strand
CGTAGCGCTCAGTCAGGAAACCTTGGCGATCACGTTCTCGGCGAACATCTCCAGGTTCCGGATCTTGGCGTCCAGCGGTTCGGTGTCCGGGCCGGTGATGTAGGGGATCCGGAAGCCGACGATCACGTCGGTCACGCCCTTGTCCTCGAGGCGCTTGATGCCGTCGACGGTGAATCCGTCGATCGAGATCACGTGGACCTGGAAGTCCTTTTCCGTGGTGCCCTCCTCCTCGCGGTAGCGCTGCAGGGTGGCCAGCAA
This sequence comes from uncultured Mycobacterium sp., assembly GCA_964466565.1. Taxonomy (GTDB): domain Bacteria; phylum Actinomycetota; class Actinomycetes; order Mycobacteriales; family Mycobacteriaceae; genus Mycobacterium. The sequence goes on along the minus strand of CAYXOM010000378.1, from coordinate 4,470 downwards.
CTCGTCGAGGTCCTCGTTGCCGCCGCCATGCATCCAGCCGTCGTTGCGGGCCGCCCGGCGCAGCGCGGCATCAGCGTGCCCGCCGATCAGGATCGGCAGCGGCTCGGTGGGCGCCGGGGTCATCTTGATCCTGGGAATGTCGTAGAACTCGCCGTGGAACTCGAAGTAGTCGCCGGTGGTCAGTCCTCGGATGATCTCGATGCACTCGTCCATCCGCTTTCCGCGCTTGGCGAACGGCACGCCCATGATCTCGTAGTCCTCCGGCCACGGGCTGGTGCCGACACCCAGTCCGACCCGATTGCCGATCAGCGCGGCCAGCGATCCGGCCTGCTTGGCCACCAGCGCGGGCGGGCGGATCGGAAGCTTGAGGACGAAGAAGTTGAAGTGCAGCGTCGTCGTCACCGCACCGAGTGCGGCGGTGATGAGGAACGTCTCGATGAAGGCCTTGCCGTCGAGGAACTCCCGGCTCCCGTCGGGTGTGTAGGGATACGTCGAGTCCGACTCGAAGGGGTAGGCGATGCTGTCGGGGATGGTCATCGCGTGATACCCGGCGGCCTCGGCGGCCTTGGCGAGCGGGATGTAGTAGCTCGGGTCGGTCATGGCCTCGGCGTAGGTGAATCGCACCCCCCGATCCTAGGGGCCCGCCCGTCGCGGCCGCCGCTGTTTGACCCCGGTGAGCGGATCAGCCGCCGTCGGCCGGTGCGGGGTTCATCGTCTCGGTCCACACCGAGCGCGCCCCGGAATCGCCGATGCGGTAGGTCTGGACCGCCGAGGCGACTCCGATCACCAGCACCGAGGCCACCACGACCGCCGAGAGCACCGCGGAGTGTTTGCCGCGGTTGCTGCGCACGTGCAGCAGCGCCAGCAGCGCGGCGGCCACCAGCCCCGCACCACCTCCTGGCGCGCGGCCGGCCAGACCGCGCACCGGATCGCCAGGACCACGGTCAGCGGACCGGCACCACCACTGCGCGCTCGTTAGGCTCACCGGCATGCGCACCGTCCACGTCATCGGCATCGGTGCCGGCGATCCGGATTTCGTGACCGCTCAGGCCATCCGCGCGCTCAACGACACGCGGGTGTTCTTCGTCTCCGACAAGGGTGAGGACAAGCGCGACCTCCTCGAACTGCGACGCGAGGTCTGCCGCCGGTTCATCACCGGTTCGGACTACCGGTTCGTCGAACTGCCCGACCCTCCGCGTGCGCCGGACGGCGATTACCTCGCCGCCGTGGCCGACTGGCATGCCGCGCGGTCGCGGCTGTGGGCGGATGCGATCGGCCGCGAACTGCCGCCGGACGGGGTCGGGGCGTTCCTGGCGTGGGGCGACCCGGGACTCTATGACAGCACGTTGCGGATCCTCGACGAGGTGGCCCGCCACGTCGAGATTCGTTATGACGTGATCCCGGGCATCACCGCCGTGCAGGCGCTGACCGCGCGCCACCGCATCCCGCTCAACGCCGTCGGCGAGCCGGTGCTTCTCACCACGGGGCGGAAGTTGCGCGCCTCCCTCGGCGCGGGGGGCCTGACCGGCTCCGCGGTGGTGATGCTTGACGGTGACTGCGCCTTCCTGGAATGCCCTGCGCAGACCAGGATCTGGTGGGGCGCCTACCTGGGAACGCCTGACGAGATACTGGCGTCGGGAACCGTCGGCGAGGTGGGGGAGCACATCGCCGCGCTGCGTGCCGACGCCCGCGAGCGCCATGGCTGGATCATGGACACCTATCTGCTGCGGGCCTGACGTGACATGATCGCCGGATGGGCTTCCTGGCGCGCGCCGCGCTGACCGGTCTGGCGCTGTGGGTGGTAACCCTCATCGTGCCCGGCATCGAGTTCGTCGGCGGCGAGACCGCGCTGCAGAAGGCCGGCATCGTCTTCGTGGTCGCCGTGGTGTTCGGACTCGTCAACGCCGTCGTCAAACCGTTGGTCGCGCTGCTGTCGATCCCGCTCTACGTGCTCACGCTGGGCCTGTTCCACGTCGTGGTCAACGCGCTGATGTTGTGGATCACCGCCTGGATCACCGAACACACCACCCGATGGGGCCTGCAGATCGACCGGTTCTGGTGGACCGCGATCTGGGCGGCGCTGCTGCTGTCCCTGGTCAGCTGGGTGCTGTCAGTGCCGTTCCGCTCCGTCGAGCAGACTCTGCGCTGACGATTGCCCGAACTGCCCGAGGTCGAGGCCCTCGCCGATCATCTGCGCCGCCACGCCGTCGGCCAGACGGTGGAGCGTATCGACGTCGCCTCGCTCTCGGCGCTGAAGACCGTCGCGCCGCCGGCAACCGCGCTGCACTCACGGCCGGTCACGGCGGCCCACCGGTGGGGCAAGTACCTCGGACTCCGGGTCGGGGAGGCGTATCTGGTCACGCATCTGTCGCGGGCGGGCTGGCTGCGATGGTCGGACTCCCTGAGCGCGGCCCCACTCAAGCCGGGGAAGGGGCCGATCGCGCTGCGGGTACGCCTGGCCGGCGGGGCCGGGTTCGACCTCACCGAGGCCGGCACCCAGAAGCGCCTGGCGGTGTGGCTCGTCGACGACCCGTCGGCGGTGCCCGGCGTGGCCGCACTGGGCCCGGACGCGCTGCGGGTCGACGCCGAACGGTTCGCCGAACTCCTCGGCGGCGAGGGTGGCCGGCTCAAGTCCGTCCTCACCGACCAGACCGTCATCGCCGGGATCGGCAACGCCTACAGCGACGAGATCCTGCACGCCGCCCGGCTGTCTCCCTTCGCCACCGCCGCCAAGCTCAGTCCCGCCCAGGCGGCGGCGCTGCACGCGGCGATGGTCTCGGTGCTCACCGACGCGGTCGACCGGTCGGTCGGACAGCAGGCCGCCACCCTCAAGGGGGAGAAGCGCTCGGGCCTGCAGGTGCACAGCCGCACCGGCCTGCCCTGCCCGGTCTGCGGGGACACCGTGCGGGAGGTCTCCTTCGCCGAGAGGTCCTTCCAGTACTGCCCGGGCTGTCAGACCGGCGGGAAGGTGCTGGCCGACCGGCGGATGTCGCGACTGCTGAAGTGACCCTCCCGGCCCAGGGTCCCGGGTCCCGGGTCCCGGGTCCCGGGTCTCCGGTCTCTTGGCCGAGCAGACACAAACTTCCCGCGACACGCGGGACTCCGGGGCAGTCTGTGTCTGCTCGCCGGCAAGGGTGATGCGGGGATCAGCCGGTGCGGCCGCGCTCCTCGCGGTAGCGGCGCACCAGCGCGTCGGTCGAACTGTCGGACTGCGCCGGGGGCGAGTCCGCCCCGGTGATGACCGGCAGCAGCGCCTTGGCCTGAGTCTTGCCCAGTTCGACGCCCCACTGGTCGAACGAGTCGATACCCCAGACGACGCCGGCGGTGAACACCTGGTGTTCGTAGAGCGCGATCAGCTGGCCCAGCACCGACGGCGTCAGCCGGGTGGCCAGGATCGAGGTGCTGGGCCTGTTGCCCGGCATCACCTTGTGCGGCACCAACGACGGCGGGGTGTCATCGGCGGCGATCTCCTCGGCGGTCTTGCCGAACGCCAGCACCTGAGTCTGGGCGAAGTAGTTGCTCATCAACAGGTCGTGCATGCTGCCCGTGCTGTCGGCGGTGGTCAGGTCGTCGGTGGGCTGGGAGAACCCGATGAAGTCCGCCGGCACCAGCCGGGTGCCCTGGTGCAGCAGCTGGTAAAAGGCGTGCTGACCGTTGGTGCCGGGCTCACCCCAGAAGATCTCACCGGTGCCGGTGGACACCGGCGTTCCGTCGGCGCGCACCGACTTGCCGTTGGACTCCATCGTCAGCTGCTGCAGGTAGGCGGGAAAACGCGCCAGGTCGTTCGAGTAGGGCAGCACCGCGCGGGTCTCGGCGCCGAAGAAGTCGGAGTACCACAATCCGATCATGCCCAGCAGCGCCGGCGCGTTGGACTCCAGCGGTGCGGTCGCGAAGTGGGTGTCGACGATGTGGAAGCCGGACAGGAAGTCGGCGAAGGCCTCCCGGCCGATCACCGCCATGAGGGAGAGGCCGATGGCCGAGTCCACCGAGTAGCGCCCGCCGACCCAGTCCCAGAAGCCGAACATGTTGGCCGGGTCGATGCCGAAGCCCTCGACCAGTCTCCGGCTGGTCGACACCGCCACGAAGTGCGTTGCGACCGCGTCATCACCGAGTGCCTCGGTAAGCCAGCGCCGCGCGGCCGTGGCGTTGGTCAGGGTCTCCAGGGTGGTGAAGGTCTTGGACGCGACGACGAACAGCGTGGTGGCGGGCTCGAGGCCGTCGAGTGCCGCCACCAGGTCGGCGGGGTCGACGTTGGAGACGAACCGGGCGTCGATACCGGCGTCGGCGTAGTGGCGCAACGCCTGATAGGCCATCGCCGGTCCGAGGTCCGAGCCGCCGATGCCGATGTTCACCACCGTCTGGATGCGCTCACCGGTGGCTCCGGTCCACTCGCCGCGGCGAAGCCGGTCGGTGAAGTCGCCCATCGCGTCGAGCACGGCGTGCACGTCGGCCACGACGTCCTGCCCGTCG
>CAYXOM010000377.1:0-4644 GCA_964466565.1 uncultured Mycobacterium sp. | reverse complement strand
ACGCCGGCCGGGGTCGCCGCGCGGGCGCGCAGCGCCGGATCGGTCACCACCCCGCCGGGTCCGACCGCGTCGCGGCCGACCTCGAACTGCGGCTTGACCATCGGCACGATGTCGGCGCCGGGACCCGCGCAGGCGATCAGCGCCGGCAGCACCGTGGTCAGCGAGATGAACGACAGGTCGGCCACGACGAGATCGACCGGAGCACCGATCGACTCGACGGTCAGGTCCCGGACGTTGGTGCGCTCGACCACGCTCACCCGGGGATCTGACCGCAATGCCCAGGCGAGCTGGCCGTAGCCCACGTCGACGGCGACCACACCGGCCGCGCCGCGGTCCAGTAGCACCTCGGTGAAGCCCCCTGTCGAGGCGCCCGCGTCCAGGCAGCGGCGGCCGCCCACGTCGATCCCGAAGGCGTCCAGCGCGCCGATCAGCTTGTGGGCGCCCCGGGAGACCCACGTGCGGGACGCCGCACCGCGCACGGCCAGGGCCGCGCCGGCGGTGACTGCGGTGGCCGGCTTCGCCGCCGGCATCCCGTTGATGGTGACCCGTCCGGCACCGATCAGTTCGGCGGCCTGCTGGCGTGATCTGGCCAGCCCCCGCCGCACCAGCTCGGCGTCGACCCGGACGCGGCGCGTCATGCCCGGATTCAGCCCTTCTCGACCGACTCCAGCGCATCGACCAGGATCTGGTGCGCGTGTTCGAGTCGGCGGCCCGCCGCGTCGATGTCCGGCGTCGCGACGTCGGCGTGCGGATCGAAGTGAGGCAGGTCGACGAGCACGGCGTCGACCTCGGTTCGGATTGCGTGCGGGTCGGTGTTCATGGCAGCGTTCACGCTAGCAGCGACCAGCGTCCACTACACTGAGTAGTATCTGAAGGCCCGCCCGGCGGGCAGGGCATTGAGCAGCGGAGGGTCCCCACAGCGGGACGGGTGCGGGTGGCCGGCGTCGACGTCGCCGACCTGGACCGGCGCCGGTGGTGGTCTCAGCTGTCCTGGCTGGCTCAGCGTCCGGTCCTGATCCCGGGGTCGGTGCAGGACAACCTGGACCTGTTCGGTGCGCTCCCCGACCAGGAGTCGGCCTGTCGTGCCGCCGGATTCGACGAGGTGATCGCCGGACTGCGCGGCGGTCTGCAGAGCGTGCTGGGCCGCGGCGGGACCGGACTGTCGCTGGGGCAGCGCCAGCGACTCGGCCTCGCCAGGGCCCTGGGTTCACCTGCTCCCCTCCTGCTTCTGGACGAGCCCACCGCGCACCTTGACGAACAGAGCGAGGCCCGGGTGGGCCTGTCGGACTGGCTGGCCGGTCTGCCCGAAGGTCTGGACACCGTCCTGCCGGGTGGTGCGGCAGCGGTCTCGGCCGGCCAGCGCAGGCGGCTGCTGCTGGCCCGCGTGCTGATCAGTCCGGTGCCCGTCGTGCTGCTCGACGAACCGACCGAGCATCTCGACGACGCGGACTCCGCGCGGCTGCTGCTGGCCCTGCTCGACGCCCGAGGCGCCCTCACCGCCCCGGAGCGCACGGTGGTCGTCGCCACTCACCAGCTCCCCGACGCGGTCGACTGCCCGCGGCTGCGGATCGGGGATTAGTCCGGCCGCCTCAGCCCGGAAGCGACCAGCGGCGCAGCGCCGCGCCTGCCGCATCGTCGGCCGCGCGGATGGGCAGGCCGGCTGCGTCGCCGCCGGCGTTCCAGACCGCGTGGGCGATCGCGCGTATCGCGCACAGGCCGTCGGGGGCGGGCGCCTCTCCTGTGGCGGCGAGCGTCACCGCGCCGGCGGCGGTGTCGATTCGCCACGCCGGCTGCGGGGCCACGGCCAGATGGTCGGCCTCGGCGTGCAGCGCCCGCAGATCGGCACCGAGGTAGGTCGGCCGCATGCCCGGCTGCGCGCGGACGACGTCGTCTGCGGTGCCGACCCCGGTGAGGACCATGAGGCTGGGCAGGCCGGCGGCTGCGGCCGCGGCGATGTCGGTGTCGAGACGGTCCCCGACCACCAGCGGTGCGCCGAACCGTCCGCGCGCCAGGGCGTCTCGCAGCATCGCCGGGCCCGGCTTGCCGGCGACCTGGGGATCGGCGCCGGTGGCCGCCCGCAGCGCGGCGACGAGCGAACCGTTGCCGGGGACCAGGCCGCGCTCGGTGGGCAGCGTGACGTCGAGATTGGCGGCGATCCAGAGGGCCCCGGCCCGGATGGCCAGGGTGGCCTCGGCGAGTTCGGGCCACCCCAGCGTCATCGACAGGCCCTGAACCACCGCGGCGGGCTGGTCGGCGAAGCCGTGCACCGGATCGAGTCCGACGGCGCCGATCTCCGCGGCCAGCGAATCCGTCCCGACGATGAGCACTCGGGATCCCGCCGGAAGCTGTTCGGCCAGGAGCCGTGCCGCGGTCTGCGCACTGGTGATGACGTCGTCGGCGCCGGCGGTGAAGCCGAGACCACGCAGGTGTGCGGCGACGTCGGCAGCTGACCGGGAGGCGTTGTTCGTGACGAACAGTGGGCGGGCGTCCACGGCGGCGAGCGCCCCAACGGCGCCAGGTGTCGGGTCCTTGCCGCGGAACACCGTTCCGTCGAGGTCGAGCAGCAGGACGTCGTGGTTGCCCGAAAGCTGCGTCACGTCAGGTCAACTCGCTGACGCGTTCCTCGGCGTCGGTGACGCCGTCGACGTCGGCCGCAGCGGCGTGGATGAACCACTGCAGTGCCTCGTCGGAACGGCCGAGGGCGAGCAGCGTGTCGGCGTAGGCGTAGCACAGCCGGGCGGCGGTGGATCCGGTGCGCGTGGGATCCGGCGCCGGAGCGGTCAGCACCGCCAGAGCCTGGTCGAGTTGACCGAGGTCGGCGCGCGCCCCGGCGGCGACGATCCGCATCTCGTCGGCGTCGTCGCCGCGCAGGGCGGCGGCCTCCGGCCCGCGGGCCAGTTCGACCGCGCGCTCGGGCCGGCCGAGGCCGCGCTCGCAGTCGGCGATCATCGGCAGCAGAGCCGATTGCGAGCCCATCCGCCGGGCCGCCCTCAATTCGGCGAGCGCCGCCCCCCACTCGCCACAGTGGTACGCCGCGATACCGACCGCCTCGCGGATCGCGGCGATCCTGCCCGACCGCGTCCGGGCGGCCCGGGCGTGGGCGAGTGCGGCCTGCGGATCGGTGTCGAGGAGTTCACCGGCGGCCACCAGGTGGCGGGCCACCGTGTCGGCGGTCGCCCGGTCCAGGGTTGCCAGTTCGGCGCGGACGCCGGGGGCGAGTCGGCGGCCGTCGGTGTCGGGCGGAATCGGGATGCCCGGAAACTCGCCGCGGGTGCCGGCCCGGCCGCCGGGGCGCCTCCCGGTGCCCGCGGGCGCCGGGCTCTTCCGGACCTCTCGGCGCCGACCGGGCTGTTGGGCATCCGACAATTCCGCCATCGCCCGCTCAGGATACGGCCCACCGGGCCGGCCCGGGAGCGGCTCGCGGTGCCGCTCCCGCGGCCGGTTAAGCTTGCGCGGTGACCGACCGCCCTGGGCGGCCGTCGTGAACCTGCGCAAACGGCTCTACGGCCCGGCCACCCGGGTGCTGCCCGCCGGTTTTTTCGAGAAGCGTCAGGCGCGATGGGCTCTGGAGGCCTTCCGCCGGGAGAGAGTTGTCTTCATCCACGTGCCCAGGACCGCGGGAATGAGCGTGGTGCGCACGGTGTACCGCAGCCGTGTGCGGCACTTTTCCATCGCTCAGTTCCTCACCGTCGCCGATTCCGACCTGAGGCGACTGCCGAGGTTCACGATCGTGCGAAACCCCTGGGACCGTGCCGTTTCGGCCTTTCTCTTCGCCAAACAGGGCGGTATCCCGGGCGGCGCGCAAATGCTGAACGCCCAACGCTACCGGGGTCCGGATTTCGCCACTTTCGACACCTTCGTTCAGTCCTTCCTCGCCGTCCGCGACGTCTGGAGACTCGACCATGTCTTTCGCCCGCAGGTGTACTACACGGGGACCGCGCCGCACGCTGAGATCGACCACGTCGGACGATTCGACGACCTCCGATCAACCGAGAACTGGCTGTCCGGAGTCCTCGGCCGGCCCGTGGAGTTGATCCGATCGAACGCCACCCGTCATGACCCGTATCGGACCTACTACTCGGACCGGACGCGGAGACTCATCGCGGGCATCTACCGCGACGACATCGACCAATTCGGGTTCCGATTCTGAGCCGGCCGGTCCCCGGTTCGTCCCAGCGGCCGGTTCGTCCCAGCCCCCCGGTTCGTCCCAGCCTGGAATCCGGAGCCGACCTGGACGACGCCCGGCTGGCCGAAATCGCCGCCCCGCTCACCGACGTGCGGGTGCGCGACATCATGTTCGCCACCTCGCTGTCCGATCAGGCGCTGGCCGTGGAACACCTGTGGGCAGTCCTGGCCCGTAGCCTGCCCAAACCGCACCGCGCCGAAGCCTGCTCCCTGCTGGGGTTCTCGGCGTTCGCCCGTGGCGACGGCACGCTGGCCGGGATCGCCCTGGACGCCGCGCTGCAGGACAACAGCAAGCACCGCCTGGCCCTGCTGCTCGACCGCGCCCTGCGCAGCGCCGCCCCGCCCTCGCTGCTGCACGAAGTCGCCGAAGTGGGCTTCCGGCTGGCCGAGGACGCCGGAGTCGCCCTTCCCACCCGGCGCGTACAGACCACCTGACCGGCCGCCCGGCTGCACCACCCT
>CAYXOM010000376.1:0-2545 GCA_964466565.1 uncultured Mycobacterium sp. | reverse complement strand
GTGAGCAGCGCGTAGAGCGCCGCACCGACGCCGCGCACATCCTCGGCGGGGGTGGCCGTGCCCAGCGTGGCCGGGAAGGCCAGCACCACGTCGCCGTTCATGCTGACCCGGATCCGGCCGGGGTGGTCGACAGACAGCGCAACCCCGGCCTGGTGGGCCGCGTCGGCCGCCGCCGCCAGCGACTGGATCGCGCGGGCGGCGCCGGGCGCCGAGGGGTGGGTGTCGGCAACCTCGCGCAGCGAGCCGCCGCGAATCCACTCCGCGACGACAAGCCCGGTGCCGTCGGCGATCGTCGTCGCATCGAGGACCCGCGCCAGGCCCGGCCGCTCGATCCGGCTGAGCCGCTGGGTCCGGGCGAGCACCTCGCGGACGCCGTCGTCGCCGAGCAGACGGTCGGGATCGACGAGGGTCAGCGCAACCTGCCGATCCAGCGCGATGTCGATCCCCTGCCAGAACTGCAGGCTCGGTCCTGCGCCGTGCAGGGCCAGGAGGCGATAGCGGCCGTCGGCGATCAGGGTGCCCGGCACCAGCATTGGCGCCGCCGCAGGAGCACCGAACCGGGTGTTCCCGGCGCCCGGGTAGCCGGCGACATCGGGGGTGAAGTCACCCGCCGGGGTGCGACCGAACTTGGTCGTCGCGTCGCCGGAGCTGCCCGGAGAGGTGTCGCTCAGGTCGGGTCCCTTCCCCGTCGACGTGCGGTCTTGCCCCCGAGGGTACGTGAGGCGGGTTTGCGGAGCGGACATCTCGGCGACGTGTTGGGAGTGCCGGCCCGGCCGGTCGGGTTCGCCGACCATCCAGCGCAGCACCGCGTCGCGGGCCGCCCAGGCGTCGGGTACGCGCGCAGCGAGCAGAACCGCGGCGATGATCGGCGCCATCACCGCGGTGAGGATGACCAGCCGGACCATCGAGCCCGCCCCGCCACTGCGGGTGGTCAGGGCACCCAGGTTCAGCAACGCGTCGACCCCGACGGCGGCCGCGGTGGCAAGTACCGCCGCCCCGGTACCGGCGAGCACCGTGCGAGCCACCGCGGGGTCGAGCAGCCGTCCGCCCGGGGGTCGCAGCGATCGGCCCAGCAGCAGGTGGCCGAGCACGGCTCCGGCCAGGAAACCCAGGCCGTTGGCGGCGCCGAGGTATCCGGCCACCAGATCGGGGTCGTCGGTGAGGCGCGGCGCGAGCAGGGACCCGGCGATCTTGACGACCGTGATCGCGACGATGATCACGATCGGCGTCCAGGGCTGTTCGCGGGCGTAGAACACCCGCAGTTGCAGAAGCACCAGGGCATACGGGATGAGGGTGAACGCCGAGAGCGAGATGGCCATCCCCAGGTAGTTGGCGTCGACGCTGCCGAAGTTGCCGTAGGCGAAGAGCGCACTGCCGATCGCCGGGCCGCCGACCGTCATCACCGCGACCACGGGAATCAGGGTCACCATGGTGAGCCGGGTGGCCAGGGACAGGTCGGCCAGCACCGCGGGGATGTCGTCGGCGGCGGCGTTGCGGCTCAGTCGCGGCATCACGACGGTCAGGATGGTGACCCCGATCATGCCGAACGGGAGCATCAGCATCATCCAGGTGTAGTTGTAGATGGCCGGGCCGGAGGCGGCGGCGGTGCTGGCGATCTGGTTGCTCACCACCAGGCCGATCTGGCTGATCAGGACGTAGAGCACCATCGCCGCGGCCATCATCCCGAACCGCCGAAGCCGAGCGTCGATGCCCCACAGCGGACGGAGGCTGATGTGTTCGGCCCGGATGGCCGACAGCAGTACCGCGGCTTGGGCGACGACACCCAGGGTGGTTCCGATGCCCAACACCAGGAGTTTGGCGTTGCCCATCTCGACCGGGTTGACCGACAACTCCCCGGGGACCGCCAGGAACAGGCCGAGGGTCACGATGGCCACGATGTTGTTGACCACCGGTGCCCAGGCGGGCGGGCCGAAGATGTTGCGGTTATTGAGGATCGCCATGAACACCGAGGACAGCCCGTAGAAGAGCACCTGTGGCACCAGCAGATACGCGAAGGCCGTGGTGAGCGGTTGGTTGACCTGTGGGTCGCCGCCCAGCATGAGTCGAACCAGCGCCGGCGCGGCCGCGACGGACAGGATGGTGGTAACCAGCAGCAGCGCGGTGGCCAGCGTCAGCAGACGCCGCACGAAGGCCTCGCCGCCGTCGGGGTCCTCGCGCTCGGCGCGGGCGAGCACCGGCACGAAGATCGCGGTGAAGGTGGCTTCCAGTACCAGCGCGGCGATCATGTTCGGCAGCTGGTTGGCAACCGTGAAGGCGCTCGACAGAGCCGCCCCGAGGATCGCGGCGAGCAGAACGATTCGGGCGAAGCCGGTGATCCTGCTGACAAGGGTGGCCAGCGCCATCCCCCACGACCGCGACACCACCGCGGAGTCGGTCAGCTCGGGCCGCGCTGCGCGCGGCGCGGGTGCCGGGTTCACCGGCCGGGTCCGCGGGGCCGCTCGGAATCGGCGTCGAGCGGTCCGCGGGGCCGCTCGGAATCGGCGTCGAGCGGTCCGCGGGGCCGCTCGGAATCGGCGTCGAGCGG
>CAYXOM010000375.1:0-16181 GCA_964466565.1 uncultured Mycobacterium sp. | reverse complement strand
TCGGGCATCGGCGCCACCGGCGCCAGAGCGAGGGCGCCGGCGCCGAGGACGGCGATACCGGCGGTCAGATACGAACGAGACGAAACGTACATCGGTCGGGGACCCTTTCCTGAAGTTGACCTGTGGACGAGCTGATCGTCTCTCAGCGAACAAGAATTTGCGGTCAGATCAGGGAAATTTTTCGTGTACGTCAGTTGACAGGCCACTGAACAGGTGTGCGCTGCTTCACCGGAAGGTGACCGCAACCGGCTGGTGATCCGACACCCGCGTGCTGGTGTCGACCTCGACGCCGATCAGCCTCGGGGACAGCGACCGGCTGACGAACCAGAAGTCCACGGCGACCGGCGTCGGGCCGAAGGTGTCGTCGAACAGCCGGAAAGTCGGGGGATGGTCCTCGCCGGGTCTGCTCGACGGCCAGGCGTCGTCGAATGGCTGGCCGCCATCGGGCGTCGTCAGAACCTCGTAGGGCGGGCTGTTTGGTTCGGAGTTGAAATCGCCGCAGAGCACCGCGTCGCTGGTATACGGCTTGGGCTGGTAGGGCGTGTGTTCCTGGCCCGCCGGCACGGGCGGGGGGCGATCGGATTGGCCGCAGAAAGCGGCGTGCCACTGGCGCAGCGCGCGGGCTTGCGCCACCCGGTGGGACTCGCTGTAGTACTCCAGGTGGGTCGTCATCACCCGCACCGGTCCCCAGGCGGCCTGCACGGTACACACCGTGCACAGCCGCGGCATCCAGGGGTGCGGTTCGCCATCACTGGCCGGGGAGGGCAGGGCTAGCTGGTGTACCTGCAGCACGGGCAGCCGGGAGGCGATCAGGTTGCCGAAACGCTGGCGTACGGCGCCACCGGGTGGGCGCTCGTCGATCGCCGCCCCGAACACCACCTCGAACCCCGGCAGCGCCTTGGCTATCTCCGCGGGCTGGTCCGCCGGCGTGTCCCCGGTCAGCTGCGGGTAGTTCTGCGCGATCTCCTGCAGACACAGCACATCGAAGTCGGCGAGAGCGCGGGCCCCGTCGATGATCCGCTCGACGCTGACGACACCGTCGAGGCCCTTACACCACTGAGTGTTCCAGGTGACCAGCCGCATGTCGGTCCTAGCAGCTCACGGGTGGGCCAGTTCGCCCTCGTAGTCGCCCTCCTTGGCGAGCTCCTCCAGGGACCTTCCCTTGGTCTCCGGTGCCAGCATCACGCAGAGGATCAGGGCGACCATCGCCACAGCGAAGAAGAATCCGAGGGCGACCTGCTGACCCCAGGCCTCGATCATGGCCGGGAACACCAGCACGCCGAGGATAGACCCGATCCGGCTGACGCTGGTGGCGAATCCCATCCCGGTGGCCCTGATGCCGGTGGGGTAGAGCTCGGTCGGGTAGACGAAGTTCAGGATGCCGCCGCCCATGTTGGCGAAGAGCACCGCCATGCTGAACAGCGCCACCAGGAGACCCAGGCCCGGAGACGGCGTGAAGGTGAGGATGAGCAGGGCGAGCGCCAGGCCGCTGAACGAGGTGATGATCAGCGGTCGCCGTCCCCAGCGGTCGGTGAGATTGAGCCCGATGATCGCGCCGATCAGACCCAGCAGCGCGACGACGCCGGACCCGAGATAGGCGATGAAGCGGGAGCCGTCCTTGTTGAATTCGTCGAGGATGGACGGTGTGTAGATCGTGATGCCGTAGTAGGCGATCGCGTAGCAGGTCCAGAACCCGGTGACGAAGATGGTGGTCCGGAGGTATTTCTCGTTGAAGAGCGCGCTGATCGGCTGCCGCTTGATCGTGCCGGACGGAATCTCCACATCGTGGCCGGTGAGCTGACGCATGATCTTCTGGGCGTCTTCCTCGCGACCGACGGACGCCAGCCAACGTGGCGACTCCGGCAGGCTCCGGCGGGCGATCAGCACGATGATCGCGAAGACCGCGCCGACCAGGAACATGTAGCGCCAGGATTCCGGGCCCAGCGGTTCGAGAAGGATACCGGTCACGTACGCGGCGAGCGCGCCGACGAACCACATCGCTCCCAGACTGCCGCTGTGCGCGCCGCGACCCTTGGATGAGCTGAACTCGGCCACCAGGGTCGCGGAGATCGGGTAGTCGGCTCCCACCCCGATCCCGAGCAGGAACCGGAAGACGATGAGGGACCAGACGTCCCAGGACAGGGCTGCTCCGATGGCGAAGACGACGAAGCAGATGAGGTCGATCAGGTACATCGCCTTGCGGCCGTACTTGTCGGTCAGCCGCCCGCCCCACGTCGCGCCGATCAGAGCGCCGAAGATGGCCGAGGCGGTGATCAGTGCGATTTGGCCGACGCCGATTCCGGGGAAGTAGTCCAGCAGCACCGGCAGAGCCACCGCGATGATGACCAGGTCGAAGCCGTCGAGAAAGGTTCCCGCTCCCGAGAGCAGGGTGATCTTGCGTCGCAGCTTCGCCAGCTCCGGCGTGTCCATCTTCTCAAACAATTGAAACTCTCCCGTTCCCCGAGCGCGACCATTTCGAAACCGATCGCACGGGACGTTAGCCACCGAGGTGAGCAACGAGGAACCTAAAAAGGAAACATCCCGGGACGTGAAGGTGAACTGTGGGTGAGCCGCGTCGTGTGCATCCCGCCGAACGCCGCCCCTCTGGCACTATAAAGTATGTGAAGCAATTCAGACGTCCCGCGATCAGCTTGGCGCTTCTTGCGATGCTCCTCGGCGGATGCTCGCAGACGACCGACCGGCCGCCGGCGGACTCGACCTCCGAAGCCACCACGTCGGCTCCAGTCGAGACGACACCCGCTGACGACGGCAAGGAAGGCGACTTGGGCATCGAGTATCCCGACGGCGTACTCGACACCCCCGTGCCGCCCAAGCCCGGGGGACCCTGAGCGTCACCCAGGGGGGACCCTGAGCGTCACGAGGTGTCGGTCACCGCATTCACCGTCTGAGGCGCTGGATGGAGACGGCGCGCCCGGGCCGTGCCGCGGTCCCGCGACTGCCGCCGTTCAAATTGACATAATGTGGCTTATCGGCACTTCGCCAACCCGGGTTTCGTCAGCTGAGAGGCCAGCTTCCGAAACCGACATGCGCGCCCGGGCGGAGGTACAGTCGCCCCGAGAGCGCACTGGGCGGAGGGGGTGACATGGCGGGCGGTCTGGTCGGGCTCCTCGACGACGTCGCGGCGCTGGCCAAACTGGCGGCGGCCTCCGTCGACGACATCGGCGCCGCAGCGGGAAAGGCGAGTCTGAAGGCGGCCGGTGTGGTGGTCGACGACACCGCGGTGACTCCGGCCTACGTCCGTGGCCTGGCCGCCGAGCGCGAACTGCCCATCATCCGGCGCATCGCCATCGGCTCGCTGCGCAACAAGCTGCTCATCATCCTGCCGGTGGCGTTGCTGCTCAGCGCGGTGGCTCCCCTGGTGGTCGAGATCATCTTGATGTTCGGCGGCTGCTTCCTGTGCTATGAGGGCGCCCACAAGGTCATTCACCGGCTACGCCACGACGATCACGACCACGACGTCCCGGCGGCGCAACTCGGGCCCGACGCCGAGTCCAAGACGATCAGGGGCGCGATCCGAACCGACTTCATCCTGTCCGCCGAGATCATGGTCATCTCGCTCAAGGAGGTCCTCGAGGAGCCGCTCGTGTCCCGTGGGGCGATTCTGGCGGTCGTGGCGATCGGCATCACCGCGCTGGTCTACGGGGTCGTGTCCCTGATCGTCAAGATGGACGACATCGGGCTCAGCCTGGCCCAGCGGTCCTCGCGGCTGGCCCAGCGCGTCGGGCGGATGCTCGTGGCGGGAATGCCCAAGGTGCTGGCCTGGCTGACGGTGATCGGTACCGCGGCCATGCTGTGGGTGGGCGGCCACATCCTGCTGGTCGGCGCCAAGGAGTTGGGCTGGAGCGGGCCCTACCAGGTGGTGCACCACCTCGAGGGCCTGGTGCACGGCGTTCCCGGGGTGGATGCTGTCCTCGGCTGGGGGGTCAACACCCTGGCCTCGGCGCTGATCGGGCTGGTGGTGGGAACCGTGCTGGTGCTCGTCATCGAGCGTCTGCCGGGGCGCCGGTCTGGGGCCGCAAAGGGCGAATCCACCTCCGGAGCCCACGGCGAGCTTCCATGAGTGCGCGCTTTCGTCCGTCGGCGCCGGCGCGCCGCGGACGAAACCGCACACCCGCGGGAGTGCTCTAGCGGGGCTTGCCCTTGCGCTTCTCCCGGACCCGGACGTTGATGCGGATCGGGGTGCCCTCGAAGCCGAAGGTCTCGCGCAGCCGACGCTCGAGGAACCGGCGGTAGCCGGCCTCGAGGAACCCGCTGGTGAACAGCACGAAGGTGGGCGGGCGGGCGGCGGCCTGGGTGGCGAAGAGAATCCGCGGTTGGCGTCCCCCGCGCACCGGCGGCGGGGTGGCCGCCACCACCTCCTTGAGCCAGGCGTTGAGGGCGCCGGTGGAGATCCGGCTGTCCCAGGACCGCAGCGCGGTCTGAATCGCCGGGACCAGTTTGGCCACCGCCCGACCGGTCATCGCCGAGATGTTCACCCGCGGTGCCCAGCGCAACTGGGCGAGTTCCCGGTCGATCTCCCGGTCGAGCAGGTCACGGCGGTCCTCGTCGACCAGGTCCCACTTGTTGAAGGCGATCACAAGAGCGCGCCCGGCCTCGATCACCATCGACAGCACCCGCTGGTCCTGCTCGGTGAGCGGTTCGGAGGCGTCGAGCAGCACGATCACCACCTCGGCGGCGTCGATGGCGCCGTGGGTGCGCACCGAGGCGTAGAACTCGTGACCGCTGGCCTGCCCGACCCGGCGGCGCAGTCCCGCGGTGTCGACGAAGCGCCAGGGGCGCCCGTCGAGTTCGATCAGCGAGTCCACCGGGTCGACCGTGGTCCCGGCGACGTCGTGGACCACCGAGCGCTGCTGGCCGGCCAGGCGGTTGAGCAGCGAACTCTTGCCGACGTTGGGTCTGCCCACCAGTGCCACCCGGCGCGGACCGCCGAGGGCCGCGGCGCTCCGGGGCGTGGTCGGCAGCGCCGCGACGACGTCGTCGAGCAGGTCGGCCACCCCGCGTCCGTGCATGGCGCTGATCGGGTGCGGCTCGCCGAGCCCCAGTGACCACAGCGCGGCGGCGTCGGCCTCTCCCCGGTCGTTGTCGACCTTGTTGGCGGCCAGGAAGACCGGCGTGCCGGAGCGACGCAGGATCCGGGCGGCGGCCTCGTCTCCGGAGGTGGCGCCGACGACGGCGTCGACCACCAGGATCACGGCGTCGGCGGTCTGCATGGCGACCGACGCCTGCTCGGCCACCAGCAGCTGCAACCCGCGGGCGTCGGGCTCCCAGCCGCCGGTGTCCTGCACGACGAACGCCCGCCCGCCCCAGGTGGCGGCGTAGGAGACCCGGTCGCGGGTGACTCCGGGCAGATCCTGCACCACCGCCTCGCGCCGTCCCAGGATCCGGTTGACCAGTGTGGACTTGCCGACATTGGGCCGGCCGACCACCGCGACCACCGGCGGCGGCGCCGCCGGCGCGTCCTCCCCCGGCGCGGTCTGCTCGAGGATCTCCCAGTCGCTCTCGTCCGACCAGGTGCCGTCGGCGTCGGTGCTCACCGTGCCGCCCCGGTGCGTTGCGCGACGATCTCGGTCAGTCGGGCGACGACCTCGTCGAGGGTCAGCTCGCTGGTGTCGACCACCAGCGCGTCCTCGGCGGCCCGCAGCGGCGAGACCGCCCGGGTGGAGTCCAGGTGGTCGCGGCGGCGCACGTCGGCCAGCACGCCGCGGTAGTCGTCGGGCAGTCCGGCGGCGACGTTCTGGTCGTTGCGCCGGCGCGCGCGGGTCTCGGCCGAGGCGGTCAGGAAGATCTTCACGTCGGCCGCGGGCAGCACCACCGTGCCGATGTCGCGGCCCTCCACCACCACGCTCTGCCGGCCGGAGGCCAGGTCCCGCTGCAGCCGCACGAGCCGCTCCCGGACGGCCGGGACGGCGGCCACCGCCGAGACCGCGCGGGTGACGTCGTCGCCGCGGATTTGCACCGAGACGTCCTCGCCGGTCAGGTAGGCCTGCTCGGCGTCGGGGTCGTAGCCCACCGACAGTTCCACATCGGCCGCCGCGGCGATGGCCGCCGGGTCGTCGAGGTCGACTCCGGCGCGCAGCATCGCCAGCGTGGCGATGCGGTACATCGAGCCGGTGTCCAGGTAACGCGCGTCCAGGGCGCGGGCCAGGCGGCGCGACACGGTGGACTTGCCGGTGCCGGCCGGGCCGTCCACGGCGACCACCACCGGGCTCACAGTCCCACCGACCGGTGCAGTTCGCCGACCTCCTTGCGGGTCAGCACCCGGATGCTGCCGGGGCGCTGATCGCCGAGCGAGACCTTCCCGATGTCGGTGCGGACCAACTCGCGCACCGGGAACCCGGCCGCGGCCAGCAGCCGCCGAACGATGCGCTTGCGGCCCTCGTGCAGGGTCACCCGCACCAGGGTCCTCCCCGGGACGGCGTCGACCACCGCGAAGTCGTCCACCGATGCCGGCCCGTCGTCCAGCTCGATCCCGGCCCGCAGGGTCCTGCCCAGTGCGCGGGGCACGGTGCCGTCCACGGCGGCCAGATAGGTCTTGGGAACCTCGAAGGAGGGATGCATCAGCCGATGGGCCAGTTCGCCGTCGTTGGTGAGCAGCAGCAGGCCCTCGGTGTCGGCGTCGAGCCGACCGACGTGGAAGAGCTTCTGGTTGCCGCGCACCCGGTGGGTGACCAGGTCCCCGATGCACGGCCGGCCCTGGTCGTCGGACATCGTCGAGTGCATGCCCCGGGGCTTGTTGACCGCCAGGTAGACCATCGTGTCGTCGAGGACGACCCGGGCCCCGTCGACCCGGATGACGGCGGTGTCGGGGTCGACCCGGGTGCCGAGTTCGGTCACCCGGCGGCCGTCCACCTCGACCCGGCCGTCGACGATCATCCGTTCGGCGACCCGCCGGGAGGCGACGCCGGCCTGGGACAGCACCTTCTGCAGCCGGACGCCCTCGTCGACCATGGCGGTCAGCCGCCGGTGCCGGCGTCGACGTCGAAGGCGACCGGGGTGTCGTGGCGGGCGGGGGCCGCGAGCTTGGCGAACCTCGGCTCGCTGTCGAGGGTTTCGCTCAGATCGTCGATCACGTCGACGTCGGGAAGCAGCGGGGCGATGTCGGGAAGCTCGGCCAGACAGGACAACCCGAGCCGCTCGAGGAACAGTTCGGTGGTCACGAAGGTGGTGGCCCCGGTGTCGGTGTCGGAGCCCGACTCGGTGATCAGCCCGCGGGCCACCAGGGTCCGCATCACGGCGTCGACGTTGACGCCCCGGACTGCGCTCACCCGGGCCCGGGTCACCGGCTGCCGGTAGGCGATCACCGCGAGGGTCTCCAGGGCGGCGCGGGTCAGCTTGGAGCGTGCCCCGTCGAGCAGCAACCGCTCGACATAGGGGGCGAATCGGGCGCGGGTGTACATCCGCCATCCCCCGCCGGCCTCGCGAAGCTCGATGCCGCTGTCCCGGCCGGCCAGGGCGGCGGCGATGTGCTCCAGGGTGCCGGTGATGCGGTGCACCGGCTGCCCGGTGGCCGAGGCCAGGCTCTCCGGGCTGACCGGGGAGTCGACGACCAGCAGCAGCGCCTCGAGGACGCGGAACAGCTCCTCGTCGTCGAGATCCTCGCCGATCGGCTCGTCGCCGGCGGCGCTCTCGCTCACGATGACGTCGTCAGTCACCTCGGGCCTACTCTTCCCACTCCGCTCGCACCAGCTCCTCGTTGGTCAACCTGGCTCCGGTCCAGGAAACCTGCAGTTCACCGAGGGGTTCTGACTGCTCGAATGCTACCGTCCGGGCCCGGTAGAGCTCGAGCAGCGCCAGGAACCGCCCGACGATCTCGATCGGTTCGGCACAGTCGGCGACCAGTTCGGCGAAGGAGGCCCACGTCCCCACTCCCCGTCCCTCGAGCAGGGTCATCAGCCGTTCGGCCTGCTCGGGCACCGAGACCCGGGAGGTGTGCAGGTGCTCGGTGGACACCACCGGAACCGGACGCGGGGTGAGCGCGGCCGCGGCCAGGTGGGCGAAGCTGTGGGCGTCGACGCCGAGCATCACCTCGGGCAGCAATGCCGAGAAGCGGTCCTCCAGGGAGACCGACCGCGGATAGCTGCGCAGCGCGGCCGCCTCCAGCTCGGCGAACATCCCGGCGACGTGCTTGAAGGCCCGGTACTGCAGCAGCCGGGCGAAGAGCAGGTCTCGAACCTCCAGCAGTGCCAGGTCGTCCTCGTCGTGCACCTCTCCGGCCGGCAGCAGCCGGGCGGCCTTGAGGTCGAGCAGCGTGGCGGCGATCACCAGGAACGTCGTCGTCTCGTCGAGTCCCAGCTGAGGCCCGATCGTGCGGGTGTAGGCGATGAACTCGTCGGTCACCTCGTGCAGCGCCACCTCGGTCACGTCGAGCCGGTGCGCGAAGATCAGCTGCAGGAGAAGGTCGAACGGGCCCTCGAAGTTGGTCAGCCGGACCTGGAAGCCCTGATCGGGCGCAGCCGCACTCACTTGCCGAGGCGGTCGACGACTTCACGCGCCAGTGCCCGGTAAGCCTGCGCCCCAGCGGATTTGGGCGCCCAACTGGTGATCGGCTCGCCGGCGACGCTGGTCTCGGGAAAGCGCACGGTGCGGGTGATCACGGTGTCGAAGACCAGGTCCCCGAACCGCTCCGCCACCCTGGCCATCACCTCCCGGGCGTTGACGGTGCGGGCGTCGAAGCGGGTCACCACGATCCCGCTGATCGTCAGCTGCGGGTTGAGCCGTTCGCGCACCTTGTCCACGGTGTCGGTGAGCAGAGCCAGGCCGCGCAGGGAGAAGAACTCGCATTCGGTCGGGATGATGACGCCCTGCGAACAGGCCAGCGCGTTGACCGTGAGCAGCCCCAGCGAGGGCTGGCAGTCGATGAGAACGTAGTCGTAGCGGTCGAGCACCGGGGCCAGGGCGCGGGCCAGGGTCTGCTCCCGGCCGACCTCGTTGACCAGCTGGATCTCGGCCGCCGAGAGGTCGATGTTGCTGGGCACCAGGTCCAGGCCGTCGACCCGGGTGCCGATGATGACCTCGTCGATGCCGACCCGGGGCTCGATCATCAGGTTGTGCACGGTGTGGGCCAGTTCGTAGTGCGGCACCCCCAGTCCGGCCGACAGCGCGCCCTGCGGGTCGAGGTCGACGAGCAGCACCTTGCGCCCGTACTCGGCCAGTGCCGCCCCCAGGTTGATGGTGGAGGTCGTCTTGCCGACCCCGCCTTTCTGGTTGCACATCGAGATGACTACCGCCGGTCCGTGGCTGGTCACGGGGGCGGGTTCGGGGTGTGCACGGGGCGGGCGGCCGGTCAGGCCGAGCGGCGCGTCCTCACCGTGGTCGGTCACGCCGCCCTCCCTCGATGAGACCACCGGGTCGGCGTGGACGTCGGCGGACGATTGTCGGCCGAAAGTGTATCCACCGGGTTCAGGCCCGCGGGTGCGCCCCCGCCCAGACTTCGCGCAGTGCGCTCACGGTGACCAGGGTGTAAATCTGGGTGGTGGTAACCGAGGCGTGGCCGAGCAGCTCCTGGACCACCCGCACGTCGGCGCCGCCGTCGAGCAGGTGGGTGGCGAAGGAATGCCGCAGGGTGTGCGGGGACACCGCCGCGGTGATCCCGGCCCGGGCCGCCGAGTCCTGGAGCACCTGCCAGGCGCTCTGCCGCGACAGCCGCCCGCCCCTGGCGTTGAGGAAGATCGCGCCGCCGGACCCCGCGGCGCGGCCCCGGGCCGCCAGATCCGGGCGCCCGCGCACCAGGTAGGCGTCCAGCGCGGCGATCGCCGGCCGTCCCACCGGGACCAGCCGCTGCTTGCCGCCCTTGCCGCACAGCAGCGCCGACCGGGCGTGGGTGTCGAGGTCGTCGAGGTCGAGGCCGACCGCCTCGGAGATCCTGGCGCCGGTGGAGTACAGCAGTTCCAGCAAGGCGCGGTTGCGCAGGGTCAGCGGCCCGTCGGCGGGGCCGCCCCCGCCCGCGCCGTCGAGCAGCGCCAGCACCTCGTCGAGGCTCAGGCTCTTGGGGAGCCGGCGGCCCGGGGTGGGGGGCTTGACGGACCGGGCCACGTCGAGGTCGATGATCCCCTCGGCCGCCGCGAACCGGTGCAGCCCGCGCACCGCGATCAGCGCGCGCGCCGCCGAGACGGCCGACAGCGGCGTCGCGCCGGTGTCGGGGTCGCCCCGGCGCAACGCCACCAGGAAGTCGCTCACGTCGCTCTCCGCGACGCCGCGCAGATCACTGATCGCGCGCAGCGCCAGGTGCTCGGCGTAGCGCCGCAGGTCGCGGCGGTAGGAGCTGAGGGTGTTGGCCGCCACGCCGCGCTCGATGGCGAGGTGGTCGAGGTAGCCCTGAAGTTGGGCGTCCAGGGCGGCGGACTGTGCGGTGGTCACCGGTGTTGCCTCGCGGCGAAGGCTTCCGGGCGATCGGGCCACGGCGCATCGGACGGCCGGGTCGCCCTTCGGTCGACCACCGCCGCGTAGGCGGCCAGCACGCCCGCGGCGGCGGTGGCGTTGACGATCTCGCCGGACAGCACGCGGACGACCGCATGGCCGAGACCGATCCAATGCACGCTCAGGTCGGCCTCCTCGTTCTCGGCATCGGGCCGGACGCCGGCGGTCAGGCCGCGGGCCAGGTACACCCGCACCGATTCGTCGCAGAATCCCGGCGACACCGCGACGTCGATCAGCACCCGCCAGTCGTCGGCCGCCACTCCGGTCTCCTCGAGCAGTTCGCGGGCGGCACCCGCGACCGGATCCTCCCCGGCCAGATCGAGCAGCCCGGCCGGCAGTTCCCAGATCCGCCGGCCCAGAGCATGCCGGTACTGATGGATCATCAGCAACCGATCCTCGGAGTCGACGGCGGCGACCGCCACCGCCCCGTGGTGCTCGACGACCTCGCGGAGCGCGGTCCGGCCGCCGGGCATCCGCACGTGGTCGGCGCGCAGGGCGAGAATCCTCCCGTGATAGACGGTCTCGGAGGAGACGGTCTCGAATTCGTGCCCGCCGACGCCCGGCTCAGCCACGGGCATGGTCGGCCAGCGGCTGTGCGGCGGCATCGTCGGAGTGCTCGCGGCCGTTGGCGCGGGCCTCCGGAATCTCCACCGGCAGGCGCTCGGCGGCCCTGTAGTCGATGGCCGCACCGATGAAGGCGACGAACAGCGGGTGCGGCCGGGTGGGGCGGCTCTTGAGTTCGGGATGAGCCTGGGTGCCCACCAGGAACGGGTGGATCTCGCGCGGGTACTCCACGAACTCGACCAGGTGCCCGTCCGGTGAGGTGCCGCTGAAAACCAGCCCGCCGGCGGCGATCCGGTCGCGGTAGGCGTTGTTGACCTCGTAGCGGTGGCGGTGGCGCTCGGAGACCGCGGTGGACTGGTAGGCCCCGGCCACGATCGACTCCGGCTGCAGCACCGCCGGATAGGCGCCCAGCCGCATAGTGCCGCCGAGGTCGGCGTCGCCGGCGACCGCGTCGCGCTGGTCGGCCATCGTCGAGATCACCGGGTCGGGGGTGGCGGGGTCGAACTCCGCGGAGTTGGCCTCGCTCAGGCCCGCCGCCCGGGCCGCCTCGATGACGATGCACTGCAGGCCAAGACACAGTCCCAGCAGCGGAAGGCCGCGGCGCCGGGCATGGCGGATCGCGCCGATCTTGCCCTCGATGCCGCGGATCCCGAATCCGCCCGGGATCAGGACGCCGTGCACGTCCGCCAGAACCGCGGCCGCGCCCGACTCGGTCTCGCAGTCGTCGGAGGCGACCCAGCGCATCTCGACCCGGGCGCGGTGGGCGAATCCCCCGGCGCGCAGCGCCTCGGTCACCGAGAGGTAGGCGTCGGAGAGGTCGATGTACTTGCCCACCAGGGCGATCCGCACCGTCTCCTGCGGGTCGTGCACCCGGCGCAGCAGGTCGTCCCAGGTGGTCCAGTCGACGTCGCGGAACGGCAGGTTCAGCCGTCGCACCACGTAGGCGTCGAGTTCCTCCCGGTGCAGCACCTTGGGAATGTCGTAGATCGAGCGCGCATCCGGGGTGGAGATCACCCCGGCGACGTCGACGTCGCACATCAGGGCGATCTTCTCCTTGAGCGGCTCGGGTACCTCCCGGTCGCAGCGCAGAATCAGGGCGTCGGGGGTGATGCCGATGCTGCGCAGCGCGGCCACCGAGTGCTGGGTCGGTTTGGTCTTCAACTCCCCCGAGGGCGCCAGGTAGGGCACCAGGGAGACGTGCAGGAAGAAGCAGTTCTCCCGGCCCACGGCGTGACGCACCTGCCGGGCGGCCTCCAGGAACGGCTGGGACTCGATGTCGCCGACGGTTCCGCCGATCTCGGTGATCACCACGTCGGGACGATCGCCGTCGGCGTCGGGCTTGGCCATCGCGGTGATCCGGCTTTTGATCTCGTCGGTGATGTGCGGGATGACCTGCACGGTGTCACCGAGGTACTCTCCGCGACGCTCCTTGGCGATCACCGTCGAATACACCTGTCCGGTGGTCACGTTCGCCGAGCCGGGCAGGTCGCGGTCGAGGAAGCGCTCGTAGTGCCCGACGTCGAGATCGGTCTCGGCGCCGTCCTCGGTGACGAACACCTCGCCGTGCTGGAACGGGTTCATGGTTCCGGGGTCGACGTTGAGGTAGGGGTCGAGCTTCTGCATGGTGACCCGCAGGCCGCGCGCGGTGAGCAACTGGCCGAGGCTGCTGGCGGTCAGGCCCTTGCCCAGCGACGACGCCACGCCGCCGGTGACGAAGAGGTGCTTGGTCGCGGTCTGTGGGTGCTTGCGCAATGCCGGCAAGAGCGACCTCCGTGATGGAGCAGGACTTGGCTGACCAGGCGATTCAGTCTGACGAGCGCCTGGTTGGGGCCTGCCGACCCACGGGACCTCACCTTAACACCGACCCGGTAGCCCGGGCGCTGACACACCGTGGCGCGCCGGTTGCTCCCGCACTCAGCCGACGGTGAGAGCGGCGGCGCCCCGGCCCGTTCCGTAGGCCTCGGCGGGTGCGCCGTCGATCATCGCGCGCAGCGCCAGCACGGTGGTGATCCGGCCGGCGCCCGCGCCGATGTCGTCGACGGTGCTCAGCACCCGGGCGATCCCGGGGTCCGCACGGGCCACCGCGACGGCCGCGACTCCGGTGGCCGAGCCTTCCCGCCCGGCCAGCACGGTGCCGGACCCGTGCGGTGCCATGCCCGCGGCGAGCCGGGCCACCGCGGCGCCCCGGCTGCCGGCGTCTTCGGGTAGCGGTCCGCCGGTGATCACCACGTCGGTGTCGGCCGGGGCGAGTCGCTCGGCGGCGGTGAGGAAACCGGTGTCGGCGAGAGCGGTGAGCACGGTCTGGCGCGCGGCGTCGTCGACGGGGGCGATCCGGGCATCCCGGTTGACCAGCAGCGCCATGCCGAGCAGATCGCCGGCCTGGGCGGCCGGATCGGTCAGGCCGGTGTCGAGTTGCCGGCCGGCGGGGAGGATCGGCGAGTTGACCACCGTGCGCAGTTTCTCGGCGGAGTCGGTACCGACGAACTCGCCGGTGAGCCCGATTGTGCCGGTGACGGCGGCGCCGGCACCGGCGGCCAGTCCGGCGACCGCGTCGACGTCCTCGTCGGCGGCGTCGGGTGTGCGCACGATCAGCACCGAGCGGCCGGTCAGCGCGTCGCGCACGGCGCGGCCGGCGATCATGTTGTCGAACTCGTTGGCCGCGGCCAGTCTTTGGTCGAGCGTCCTGGTCCGGTCGTCGAGGACGCCGACCTGCCGCTGCAGGCCGCCCTTGTCGTCGCGCAGGCCCGAAAGCGTGGTGTTCGACAGCGCTCCGGAACCCAGGACGACACCGATCGCCAGCGCGAGGAACACCGCCGCTAGGGAGATGACGTGGTGGCGAAGAGTGATCACAGCCGAGAGCCTTTCGTGGCTAGCTCACCAGGTTGTGCACCCACAGCGACAGCCGGTGCCAGTACTCGGTGATCCAGTCGATCACGACGGTGTCGGCCTGGGAGACCCACAACGCGGCGACGACCGCCAGCAGTACCGCGAAGACGAGCAGGGCGATGGCGCCGCCCGAGATGTGGTTGCGGTACAGGGTGGCGACGGCCTTGGCGTCGACCAGCTTCTCCCCCACCTTCAGGCGGGTCAGGAACGTCGAGGGGTTGCTCTGCTGGCGGGAGCGGTCGAAGAACTCCTCGATGCTCGCCGAGTGGCCGGCGGTGACGATCAGGGCGGCGCCGTGGTGGTCGACGAGCAGCAGCGCCAGATCGGCCGCCGAGCCGGCGGCCGGGAAGGTCATCGCACCGATCCCGAGGTCCTGGATGCGCTCGAGGCCGTCGGCGTGGCCGTCGGCGTCGGCGGGCAGGACCACCTGCGCGCCGCACTTGAGTACCTCGGCGCTCATCTGGTCGGGGTTACCGACGATGAGCTGCGGACGGTATCCGGCCTGCCGCAGGATGTCGGGGCCGGAACCGACGCCGACCAGCACCGGCTGGTACTCCTTGATGAAGGGCTTGAGCGCCTTGAGGTCCTCGGCGGCCCCCGGGCCGTCGGCCACGATGACCACGTGGCGGCGGTAGACGTCGACGTCGATGTCGGGGATGCCGATGCCGTCGATGAGCAGCGGGCTCTCGCCGCGGATGAACTCGATGGTGTTGCCCGCGAACGCCTCGAGGTGGGCGACGAGTCCGGTCTTGGCGTCGTGCATGAGGTCGGCGATCTCTTCGTCGGTGCGTTCCACACCGTGGATCAGCCTGCGGTCGCCGGCGTACACCCCGCCGTCGTGCAACCGGATCTTGGCGCCGTCCCTGACCTTCGTGAAGACCTCCGGGCCGGTGTTGTCGACCAGCGCGATGCGGTTGGCGACCAGGACCTCCGGCCCCAGGTTCGGGTAGCGGCCGGAGATCGACGGTGATGCGTTGACCACCCCGGCCACCCCGGCGTCGACGAGGGCGTCGGCGGTCACCCGGTCGAGGTCGAGGACGTCGAGCACGACGATGTCGCCGGGGCCGACGCGGCGCAGGAGCCGGTCGAGGTCCCGGTCCACCCGGGCCGTTCCGGCGACACCCGGACGTGCGCTGGAGTTACGCGACAGCAGCTTCATGGGGTCCGATTTTGTCGCCGGGAGGGGCGATGACCCGGGAGGCGCGCCGTAACACCAGCCTCAGTTGTCTAATCCAGTCCCATCGGTCACAGGTTGGAGTCTGCCCCGGCCCGCTCCCGGCGGGCGGCCTCGAGCAACTCCCGGGCGTGCGCCCGGCCGGTGTCCGACTCCCCGAGCCCGGCCAGCATCCGGGCCAGTTCGGCGACCCGCTCGGCGTCGTCCAGCGGGCGCACCGAGGCGCTGCCATGGGCGTTGTCGACGCTCAGGTGGGTGTCGGCGTAGGCGGCCACCTGCGGCAGATGCGTCACCACGATCACCTGGTGGGTCCGCGCGAGCCGGGCCAGCCGGCGGCCGATCTGCACCGCCGCCCGGCCGCCGACGCCCGCGTCCACCTCGTCGAAGACCATGGTGGTGCCGGCCGCCGAGGTGGACAGGACCACCTCGAGGGCGAGCATCACCCGGGACAGTTCGCCGCCCGAGGCGCTCTTGGCCAGCGGCAGCGCCGCCGTGCCGGGGTGGGCGGCGAAGGCGAACTCGACCAGGTCGGTCCCGTCGGCGCCGGCGTGGACCAGCGCCCCCGACTCCAGCTTCAGCGGCGCGATGTCCTCGGGCCGGGCCGGCATGCCGGTGACGGTGACGCCGAAGCGCGCGCCGGACATCGCCAGCCCGGACAACTCGGCGCTGACGGCGTCGGCCAGTCGCGCCGCGGCCGCCGTCCGGGCGGCCGAGAGCGCTCCGGCGGCGGTGGCGAGCCGGGTAGCGAGGTCACCGACCCGCGTGCTCAGGCCGGTGAGGGTCTCCTCGGAGACGTCGAGGGAGGCGAGCCGCGACCGGGACTGGGAGGCCCAGCTCAGCACGCCGTCGATGTCGGCCGCGTACTTGCGGGTCAGCCCGCGCAGTTCGGCCTGGCGGCCCAAACGGGCTTCCAGGCCGCTCGCGTCGGCCGGCAGCGCCGCCAGGAAGGCGGCCACCTCGGCGGCCGCGTCGGCGGTCACCCGCAGCGCGCCGGAGACCTGCTCGGCCAGCGCGCCCAGCGCGGCGTCGCCGGTGGACGCCAGCAGCTGCGCGGCCCGGGAGAGGGCCTCGGTCGCCGGGCGCGGCGCGCTGCTGGTGGTTCCCAAAAAGCCCGCCGAGG
>CAYXOM010000374.1:0-2804 GCA_964466565.1 uncultured Mycobacterium sp. | reverse complement strand
GCTCCGGGCGGGGGGGGTGCGGGGGGCCGCGAGGGCGGCCAGCGGTACTGGGGCACCGGCAGCCAGCGGCGCCGAGCCGCCCGGCGCGGCGGGGGCGGGGGCGGTCGACGGCGCAGGGGACTGGGACCGCAACCCCAGCGCGGTCCAGGTGCCCTACGGCGACCCCTCGGAGTGGGACCTGACCCTGCCCGCGATTCCCAGCGCCTTCCTGTCCGGGGACCCGATCGCGATCATCAACGCCGTCCTGCAGATCGCGATGAACTCCTACCAGGTGACCCAGCAACTCGGGCGTCAGTTCCTGCAGAAGATGGGAATCCTCAAACCCACCGACACCGGCATCACCAACGGTGCGATCCCGGTGGTGTTCGGTAATGCCGCGGTGGAGACGGTCATCGCGCGGGCGATGTCCCAGCGCGGGGTGCCCTACTCATGGGGTGGCGGCAACGCCGCGGGGCCCAGCCGCGGCATCGACTCGGGAGCCAACACCGTCGGATTCGACTGTTCGGGGCTGGTGTTGTACGCCTTTGCCGGGGTGGGTGTGAAACTGCCGCACTACTCGGGCTCGCAGTACAACCTCGGCCGCAAGATCCCGTCCGCGCAGATGCAGCGCGGTGACGCGATCTTCTGGGGCCCCGGCGGGTCCCAGCACGTGGCGATCTATCTGGGCAACAACCAGATGATCGAGGCGCCCTACACCGGTTCGGTGGTGAAGATCTCCCCGGTCCGCACCAGCGGTATGACCCCGTTCGTCGTGCGCTACATCGAGTCCTGATCGGAGGTGTGACGCGGCATGGTCGTGGTCGGCAACGAGTCGGGCGGGCGGCGCACGCTCTCCCGGGTGACCCGCGCGCTCGGCGCGTTCGTCACCGCCACCGTGGTGGGGCTGTCCCTGGCCGCACCGGCGGCGGCGGTCGAGGAGTGGGATCCGACGCTGCCGAAGGTGTTCAGCGCCGGCGCCCCGGGCGATCCGGTGGCGGTCGCCCAGGCATCGCTGGCATTCACCCAACAGGCAACCGCGGCCACCATGGAACTGGGGCGCAAGTTCCTGGCCGGATTGGGCATCGGGGGGCCCGCCACGCCCGCGGCGCTGCCCGGGGGCCGGGTCAGCGGTCCGCAGGCCATCGAGTACGTCATCCGCCGCGGCGCATCCCAGCGCGGTGTGCCCTACTCGTGGGGCGGCGGCGCCATCAACGGCCCGAGTGCCGGAGTCGACCACGACGCCGGGAAGATCGGCTACGACTGCTCGGGCTTCACCCGCTACGCCTTCGCCGGCGTCGGGGTGCTGATCCCGAAATACTCCGGTGATCAGTACACCGCGGGCCGCCAGGTCTCGCCGTCCCAGGCCAAGCGGGGCGACCTGATCTTCTGGGGCCCCGGAGGGTCCCAGCACGTGGCGATCTACCTCGGAAACGGCCAGATGCTCGAGTCGTCCTCGGCCGCCGGTCAGGTCACGGTCGGCCCCGTGCGCACCGCGGGAATGACGCCGTATGTGACCCGCATCATCGAGACCTGAGCCCCGGCGCGCGTCGACGGGACACCGCAGGCCTGGAATAGTCGTGCCAGGGGGCGCTGGGCAGGTGTCACCGCGGCACTGCCATAGAATCGCGTCCGGAGCGGCCCAGCGTCGCTGCCCTGCGAGAACGCGGCCCAGGAGCGCACACGCCGCGCCTGCCCGCCCAACAGCTGTGGAGGAAGTCGATGACGTCACCAGGTGGATCGCCCCCGGTCTCCGGGGGGTACTCCCCGCCGGTCGCCACCAGCGGCAATGGGCTCGCTTCCGATGTGCACCTCATCGAACGGGCGATCTTCGAGGTCAAGCGCATCATCGTCGGCCAGGATCTGCTGGTCGAGCGCATCCTGGTCGGACTGCTGGCCAAGGGCCACGTGCTGCTCGAGGGTGTGCCCGGGGTGGCCAAAACGCTGGCGGTGGAGACCTTCGCGCGGGTGGTCGGCGGAACCTTCGCCCGGATCCAGTTCACCCCGGACCTGGTGCCCACCGACATCATCGGGACCCGGATCTACCGCCAGGGCCGCGAGGAGTTCGACATCGAACTGGGCCCGGTGGTGGTCAACTTCCTGCTCGCCGACGAGATCAACCGCGCACCCGCCAAGGTGCAGTCGGCACTGCTGGAGGTGATGGCCGAGCGCAAGATCTCCATCGGCGGTCAGACCTACCCGCTGCCCAAGCCGTTCCTGGTGATGGCGACCCAGAACCCGATCGAGAACGAGGGCGTCTACCCGCTGCCGGAGGCGCAGCGCGACCGGTTCCTGTTCAAGATCAACGTCGAGTACCCGTCACCGGAGGAGGAACGGGAGATCATCTACCGGATGGGGGTGACCCCGCCGGAGCCCAAGCAGGTCCTCGACACCGGCGAACTGCTGCGACTACAGGACGTGGCGGCCAACAACTTCGTGCACCACGCGCTGGTCGACTACGTGGTGAGGGTGGTCACCGCCACCCGCCGTCCCGAGCAGTTCGGGATGCCCGACGTCAAGGCGTGGGTGGCTTTCGGCGCCTCGCCGCGCGCCTCGCTGGGCATCATCGCGGCAGCCCGGGCGCTGGCTCTGGTGCGGGGCCGAGACTACGTGGTCCCGCAGGACGTCGTCGACGTCATTCCAGACGTGCTCCGCCACCGCCTCGTGCTCACCTACGATGCGCTCGCCGACGACGTCAAGGCCGAGACAGTGATCGGGCGAGTCCTGCAGACGGTTGCGCTGCCTCAGGTCAATGCCATTCCGCAGCAGGGTCATTCCGTCGCGCCCGCCGGAGCCGCGGCGTCGCCCGCATCGCCGGTGACCGGTTC
>CAYXOM010000373.1:0-6898 GCA_964466565.1 uncultured Mycobacterium sp. | reverse complement strand
CCGTCCGGGTACTGCTCGTCACGCCAGCCACCGCGTCCGCACCAGAAGGTTTTGAGCAGGTGATGTTTTCGGCAGGTGGCCTTCAGGTTGGAGGCGTGGGTGGGCCCGCCGCACTCGTAGGGCACCGTATGGTCGAGGTCGCAACGATCGGCGGGAACCTCGCAGCCGGGAAATCGGCACGTGAGATCGCGGCAGCGGACGAAGTCCGCCAGCGCGGCCGACGGGCGGTAGTGCTCCTCGGATGGGGCGTCACCAGGATGGGACACCGGGCGCAGTGTGGCGATGCCGCGGGCTGCGAGATCGGCGAGAACGGCTGCGGGAAGTGTTGATCCGCCCATCACGAGGGCGGGCGGGGCAGGCGAGGCGGCCGGTTCGGAAGGCAGGTCGGCTCGGGTGCCGACGCCGGCCAGAACCTCCGCCAGTTGTTCGCGGCTGGTGATGATCCCGACGGTGTCGTCCTCGGGCCGCACGCCGTGCAGGGACCCGGTCCGCCCGGCGTCGAGGGCAGCGGCCTCGGCGACCACGTGGACGACCACCGGGGCCGGCGGCTCGGCGTCGGGCCCGGCCGGGCACTCGGCCTCGCCGCAGGCGCACGCGAGCGTGCTGTGACCGGCCGCCAGCGCGCCCAGTGCGTCGGCGCGACGCTGATCGGCGGTGCGCGGATCGTGGTCGCACACCGATTGCGCCAGCGCGGTCAGCCTGCGGTCCAGGAGCGTGGCGTCGGTCTGCTGAAGCTGTCCTGACAGGTAGGAGATGTTGCGGTCGTGGACGATGTCGACGTGCCGGCCCCGGGAGCGGCTCTCGTCCCGCCGGCAACCGTCGGGGTCGTGCCGGGCCACGACGCGGTCGATCCGCTGACGCATCCGCAGCACCGACAGTGGTCCCCAGTGCGGGATGGCCTCGGCCAGATCCGCGTCGATGGCGGCGAGCACCTCGGGGGCCAGAGCCAGCAGGGTGCGGGACACGATCAGGCGAACGGCGCGGTAGTCGATGCGGCCCGCGGCGAAGACGGCGGCGACGCCCGGGAGCCGCTCGTGCAGAAAGACCGCGTTCTGCAACACGGCGCCGGCCGCGGCCGGGGTGATCGACTGGGCCGCGGACACCTCGGCGACGACGGACTCCCACGGGTCGATCCGCCACAGCTCCCGGCCCTGGCCGTCCTCCACGGGGATCTCGCGGCGCCGGTACAGCTCGGCGATCGCCGCCAGCCGGCGGGCGCAGGCTATGTTCTCCGCCCGCGCGGACTCGCCGATGGCCGCCACCACCGCCGCATCGGACACCGAATCGAACATGTTTTCGATACTAGGGGCGGACCCGGACGGGCCCGCGCCTGCGGCCTCCGGCCTGTGGATCAGCAGCGGTCTGTGGATGAATCCCGCTGACACCTGCGACAGCCTAGGGACGGTTGATGGACACCGCGCCGCGCCGACTGCTCATCAAGGACGTCGAGATCTTCGACGGGCTCTCGGACCGTACGTTCGGCGGCCACGTGCTCGTCGAAGGCCGCACCATCGCCGCCGTCAAAGCCTCGCCCATCGCCGAGACCGCCGGGACCGCGGTCATCGACGGCGGAGGCAGAGTTCTCATGCCCGGCATGAGCGACGCCCACGTCCATCTTGTCGGCATGGCTGATCTGCTCTTCGAACCCGACCACAACGACCGCCAGAGCGACATGGTGGTCCGGCTGGGCGAGTACTTCACCGACGTCGAGGCACTCAAGATGGTGACGTCGGGCAACGCGGCACTTCTCCGGCTCTCCGGGGAACGCGATCCCTATCGGCAAGCCCGGCTCGGGGAGATCACCGTCGGGGCGTGGGCGGACCTGCTGCTGGTCAACGGTGATCCCACCAAGGACTTCGGCGTGCTCGCCGACCCGGCCGCCAACCTCGCGGTGATCGTGAAAGACGGCGTCATCGTGAAGAACACCGCCTAAAGACGCCGCTCGTGTGCGGATCGCTCTCGGCTGCATGCTCACGTACCGCCGAACGGCTCCCCGGCTATTTTTGAACCGTGACAGCAGACATGGGCCCACCGGCGAGGGGGTGGGTGACACCGGTCATTCTTGACGGCACCCATGTGCGGCTGGAGCCGCTGTCGGCCGAGTATCACGATGACCTCTGCGACTCCGTCCGGGACGGCGAACTGTGGCAGCTCTGGTACACCGTGATTCCCGCACCCGAGCAGATGGAGAGCGAGATCAAACGCCGGCTCGACGAACAAGCAAGGGGCAGCATGAGCCCGCTCGCGGTCATCGACCCGACAAGTAACCGCGCCGTGGGCATGACGACCTACATGAATATCGATGCCGGGAACCACCGATTGGAGATCGGGTCGACCTGGTACCGGCGCAGCGTTCAGAGGACAGCTGTCAACACTGAAGCCAAACGCCTTCTGCTCTCCCACGCGTTCGACGACCTCGGCGCCATCGCGGTGGAATTCCGCACCCACTCTCTCAACCACGCGAGCCGACGCGCGATCGAACGCATCGGCGCCAAACTCGACGGCGTACTGCGCAGTCATCAGATCAACACCCATCCCCGGGCGCGCGGGACACTGCGCGACACCTGCGTGTACAGCATCATCGCCGCCGAATGGCCGACCGTCCGGGCCAACCTCGACTATCAACTCGCCACCGGACCGCCGACCTGAAGTGTTCCGGATCCTGTTCGTCTCCCCCCGCATCCCGCCCAACACCGGCAACGCGATCCGGATGGTCGCCGCCACCGGAGCCGAACTGCATCTGGTCGCGCCGCTGTTCGACCTCTCCGAGCCGAAGCTGCGCCGGGCCGGGCTGGACTACCACGACCTGGCCTCGGTGAGCGTGCATCCCGACCTCGATGCCGCGTGGGATGCGCTGAACCCGGAACGGGTGTACGCCTTCACCACCGGCGCGCAGACCGGCTTCGGCGACGTCCGCTACCGGCCCGGCGACGTGCTGCTGTTCGGCCCCGAACCCACCGGGCTGGACGAGACGACGCTGGCCGATCCGCACATCACCGAGCAGGTCCGCATCCCGATGCTGCCGGGCCGACGCTCACTGAACCTCTCCAACGCCGCGGCGGTGGCCGCCTACGAGGCGTGGCGCCAGCACGGCTTCGCCGGCGGGAGGTGAGTCACCAACTGTCCCAGTGGGTCAGCTGCTCGGCGGGCAGCCGCTTGGCCGGCTTGAAGTCGGTGCCCTTGGTGTAGGCGATCGGGAACAGCCCGCCCTGGGCGTAGTTCTCGAACGGGATACCCAGCAGGTCGGCGGCCTGCTGCTCGCCCTCGCCGATCAGGTGCAGCGTGGTCCAGGCGGTACCCAGCCCCCGAGTCCGCAGCGCCAGCATGTAGCTCCACACCGCGGGCAGCAGCGAACCCCAGTACGAGGCCTGCATGCCCACCGGGACGTCGTCGGGGCGTCCCTCCAGCAGCGGGATCATCATCACCGGCGCCTTGTCCATGTGCTCGTTGAGATACATCGCCGAGCTCATCACCGCATCCATCTGCTGATCGCGGATGTCGCCGCGCACCGGCTTGGGCAGGTTCAGGTAGGGCGTGGCGTTGGCGCGGTAGATGTCGGCCAGCTCGGTCCGCTTGACCGGATCCTCGATGAACATCCACTGCCAGCCCTGCGCGTTGGACCCGGTCGGCGCCTGCAGCGCGATGTCGAGGCATTCCATGAGCACCTCCCGGGACACCGGCTTGTCGAAGTCGAGGCGCTTGCGCACCGAGCGGGTCGTGGTCAGAACGTCGTCGGCGGTGAGGTTCAGGATCATGGTCACAGACACTACTAGCGGAAATCACGCGACCGGGATCCGGCGGCCAGCGTGATCGTCCCGAGCCGATCGGCCACCACGGTGATCGCGCCGGTGGCGTTCTGCACCTGCCCGCGCACCAGCAACGCCGCCGCGGTCTGGGCGATCCTGCGGTGCCGCGCCCACACCCCCGGACTGCACAGCACGTTGACCATCCCGGTCTCGTCCTCGAGGTTGAGAAAGGTCACCCCGCGCGCCGTGGCCGGACGCTGCCGGTGGGTCACCGCCCCGGCGACGAGCACCCGGCTGCCGTCGGCGACGCCGGCCAGCCCGGCGGCGGGCACGACACCGAGCGCGTCGAGATCGGCGCGCAGGAACTGGGCGGGGTGGCTGTCCGGGGAGACCCCGGTGGCCCAGACGTCGGCGGCGGCCAGTTCGGCCTCGGTCATCCCGGGCAGCGCGGGAATGTGCGACGAGGATCCCACCCCGGGCAGCCGGCCGGGGCGCTCGGTCGCCGCGGCGCCGGCCGCCCACAGCGCCTCGCGCCGGCTGATCCCGAAGCAGCCCAGCGCGCCGGCGGTGGCCAGCGCCTCGGTCTGCGGGACCGACAGCTGCACCCGGCGGGTCAGGTCGAGCAGTGTCGCGTACGGGCCGCCCGCCTGCCGCTCGGAGACGATGCGCCCGGCGAGGTCGGCGCCGATATGACGCACCGCCGCCAGACCGAGCCGGACCTCCATCCCGCGGTTCTCACAGGTGGCGTGTGCCAGGGCGGCGTTGACGCACGGCCGGTGGACCACCACCCCGTGCCGGCGGGCGTCGGCGACCAGTGACTGCGGGGAGTAGAAACCCATCGGCTGCGCCCGCAGCAGTGCGGCACAGAAGGCCGCCGGGTGGTGCAGCTTGAACCAGGCGGAGTAGAACACCAGTGAGGCGAAGCTCAGCGAATGACTCTCCGGGAAGCCGAAATTGGCGAACGCCTCGAGCTTCTCGTAAATCCGGTCGGCGACCTCGCCGGTGATACCGTGGCGCCGGCGCATGCCGTCGTAGAAACGACCCCGCAGCCGGCGCATCTTCTCCGTCGACCGCTTGGCGCCCATCGCGCGGCGCAACTGGTCGGCCTCGGCCGGGGAGAACCCCGCGCAGTCCACCGCCAGCTGCATCAGCTGTTCCTGGAACAGCGGCACCCCCAGGGTCTTGCGCAGCGCCGGCTCCATCGACGGGTGGTCGTAGGTGACCGGCTCCAGGCCGTTGCGCCGCTTGATGTAGGGGTGCACCGAACCGCCCTGGATCGGGCCGGGCCGGATCAGGGCGACCTCGACCACCAGGTCGTAGAACACCCGCGGACGCAGCCGCGGCAGGGTGGCCATCTGGGCCCGGGACTCCACCTGGAACACTCCGACGGAGTCGGCGCGCTGCAGCATCTCGTAGACCGCCGGCTCGGACAGGTCCAGCCGGGCCAGGTCCACCTCGACGCCCTTGTGCTCGGCGACCAGGTCGATCGCGTAGTGCAGCGCCGAGAGCATGCCCAGGCCGAGCAGGTCGAACTTCACCAGGCCGATCGCCGCACAGTCGTCCTTGTCCCACTGCAGCACGCTGCGCCCGGGCATCCGGGCCCATTCCACCGGGCACACGTCGGCGATCGGGCGGTCGCAGATCACCATGCCCCCGGAGTGGATCCCCAGGTGCCTCGGCAGATCGGAGATCTGCCGCGCCAGGTCGACCACCGGTTCGGGGATGCCCTCGAGTTCGGCGGCGACCGGGCTGAAGCGGTCGATCCGCCTGCTCCACGCGTCCTGCTGGCCCTGCGAGAAACCCAGCGCCCGGGCCATGTCGCGCACCGCACTGCGGGCCCGGTAGGTGATCACGTTGGCGACCTGGGCGGCATAGTCGCGGCCGTAGCGTTCGTAGACGTACTGGATCACCGTCTCGCGCAGGTCGGACTCGATGTCGATGTCGATGTCGGGGGGGCCGTCGCGGGCCGGCGAGAGGAACCGCTCGAAAAGCAGGCCGTTGGCCACCGGGTCGACGGCCGTCACCCCCAGCGCGTAGCAGACCGCCGAGTTGGCGGCCGACCCGCGGCCCTGGCAGAGGATCTCGTTGCGCCGGCAGAACCGGGTGATGTCGTGCACCACCAGGAAATAGCCCGGGAACCCGCAGGCGGCGATCACCTTCAGTTCGTGCTCGATCTGGGCATAGGCCGCCGGCGCGCGGGACGGCGGGCCGTAGCGCTGGGCGGCGCCCGCCATGACCAGCTCGCGCAGCCAGCTGTCCTCGGTGTGCCCCGCCGGGGTCTCGAACGGCGGCAGCTTCGGCGCGATGAGCGCCAGTTCGAAGGCGCACTGCTCGCCGAGTTCGGCCGCCGCGGTGACCACCCCGGGAGCGTGCGCGAACAACCGGGCCATCTCCTCGCCGGACCGCAGGTGCGCACCGCCGCGCGGCGCCAGCCAGCCCGCGGCATCGTCGAGTGACCGGCGGGCCCGGATCGCCGCCATGGCCGCTGCCAGGCGCCCGCGCTCGGGTGTGGCGAAATGCGCTGCGGTGGAGGCGATCACACCGACCCCGAAGCGGGGGGCGAGCGACACCAGCGCGGCGTTACGCTCGTCGTCGAGCGGATCCCCGTGCCGGGTGAGCTCGATGCTCACCCGGTCGGCCCCGAAGCGGTCGACCAGACCGGCCAGCGCCTCGGCCGCCGACTCGGCGCCGCCGGCCGACAATGCCTGACGCACATGGCCCTTGCGGCACCCGGTGAGGATCTGCCAGTGCCCGCCGGCCGCCTCGGCCAGGGCGTCGTAGTCGTAGCGGGGCCGGCCCTTCTCGCCGCCGGCCAGGTGCGCGGCGGCCAGCTGACGGGAGAGCCGCCGGTAGCCCTCCGGGCCCCGGGCCAGCACCAGCAGGTGCGGGCCGGGCGGGTCGGGGTCCAGGGTTCGGGGCACCCCGGCCAGGGACAGCTCGGCGCCGAAGACGGTCGCCAAGCCGACCTCCCGGGCCGCCTCGGCGAAGCGCACCACCCCGTAGAGCCCGTCGTGGTCGGTGAGCGCGAGCGCCCGCAGTCCCAGCCGGGCGGCCTCGGTGACCAGTTCCTCGGGCGTGCAGGCGCCGTCGAGGAAGCTGAACGCCGAATGGGCGTGCAGTTCGGCGTAGGGCACCGCCGAGGGGCGGGGGCC
>CAYXOM010000372.1:0-4738 GCA_964466565.1 uncultured Mycobacterium sp. | reverse complement strand
CCCGAAGACCGCCGCCAACACACCCCCGAAGGAGGCCGCCGAATGACCACAGCCGCCGAGGACAGCCCACCGACCCGCCGCCGCTGGCTCGGCAACCTCGGCAAAGCCCTCGATGCGCGGCTCAGCGGCCTCGGCAGTGAGTATCTCGGGCAGAATCCTCGGGCCCGCGCCGACGTCGCCAGGCTACGCCGCGCTTTGGGCAAACCTGCCGGAAGCACTCCCGACATCTGGGAATACACCCTGGCCGCGGTGCCGGCCTCATTGCAGTGGGACCGCGACGAGCCCAGCCGGGCCGAGCAGGCTGCCGAGGCCACCTTGACTCTCTTCGCGTTGCATCAGCAGGGCATGAGTGTGCCCGCCCACCAACCGCAAACCACATTCGGACAGGCGGTAGCCCGTCTGGCCGCCGCTGAGCAACGCAGCGAACAAGCCGTCACCCGCCGATTCATGGCAGTGACCACCTCCGGCTCGATCAACGAGATGCTCACCCACATCCGGGGACTGATCACCCAGATGCGCGCAGCCCAGATCGGCTTCGACTACGCACGTTTGGCTGACGACCTCATGGCTCTGCTGTCTGTGCAGCGCGCTCAGCGGGTCAGGCTGGCCTGGGGCCGCGACTTCTACCGCACCGCCGAAAGACCGGAGGCCGACTCGGCCTCCGGTTCAACCACTACGGAATCGGAGAAC
This sequence comes from uncultured Mycobacterium sp., assembly GCA_964466565.1. Classification (GTDB taxonomy): domain Bacteria; phylum Actinomycetota; class Actinomycetes; order Mycobacteriales; family Mycobacteriaceae; genus Mycobacterium. Next base: position 4,048 of record CAYXOM010000372.1, on the reverse strand, counting down.
TGACACATCATGGACCGCACCATCATCGACATCCACATCCTGCAGACCGTTCCGCCCAGCAACCTCAACCGCGACGACACCGGCAGCCCCAAGACCGCAATCTACGGCGGAGTCCGCCGATCCCGGGTGTCCAGCCAGGCATGGAAACGCGCCACCCGGGTCGCCTTCAACGTGGGCCTGGATTCCTCCGATCTGGGGGTCCGGACCCGCCGAGTAGTGGAGGTGCTCGCCGACGAGATCGCCGCACGAGCAACCGAACTGACTGATCGGTCCGTCGAACTGGCAGCGACCACGTTCAAGGCGGTCGGCATCGACACCAAACCCCCCAAGAAGGACGCCACGGCCGAGGCCGGTTATCTGGTGTTCCTCAGCAGGCATCAGATAGCGGCGCTCGCCGAGGCCGCCATCACGGCCGCCGACAGCGAGGACGTCGCCAAGTCCCTCAAAGAGGCCGATGTCAAGAGCCTCGCTGACCGCGACCACTCCATCGACATCGCGCTTTTCGGGCGCATGGTGGCCGAACAGGCCGACCTCAATGTCGATGCCGCCGTCCAGGTAGCCCATGCCATCAGCGTGCACCCGGTGGAGACGGAATTCGATTACTTCACCGCCGTGGACGACTCCCTCGACGACGACGAGACCGGAGCCGGGATGATCGGTACCGTCGAGTTCAACTCCGCCACCTTTTACCGGTATGCGACCCTCGACGTCAACCGACTCAGCGACAACCTGGGGGACCCGGAAGCGGTTCGCCGGGCCGCGGAGATCTTCCTCGAGGCCTTCGTTCGCTCGATGCCCACCGGAAAACAGACGACATTCGCCAACCGGACTCTGCCCGAGGCGGTCGTCGTGCTTGTCCGCGATACCCAGCCGATCAACCTCGTCGGCGCATTCGAGCGGCCTGTCTACGAGTCCGAGCGGGCCGGGCGAGTCAAACAGGCCTGTGATGCGCTACTCAACGAGGCGACCGAGGTCGAACGCGCCTACACGGAGCGACCCATCGCCGGCTGGGTCACCCGCGTCGGGGAGGACACCTCCAATCTCGACGGACTCGGGCCCAGCGTTCCGCTCGAGCAGTTGGTTTCCGAACTCAGCGCCCTTGTCGGCGAACGGCTCGGCGGCACCGCGTGAGCACCATCGTGTTGCGGCTGGCAGGGCCGCTGCAAGCCTGGGGATCGCGCAGCCGGTTCGTGCGGCGAACCACCAACACCGAACCGACCAAGAGCGGTGTTCTCGGCCTGGTCGCCGCCGCCCAGGGCATCCGCCGCACCGACCCGCTGGAGTCCCTGCTCGGGCTGCGCTTCGGGGTGCGCGTCGACCAACCCGGGCAACTGCTGCGCGATTTCCAGACCGCCCAACGCCCGGAAACGGGCCGCGACGGTACGACCCGGTGGAAGTCGCTGCCGCTGTCGCATCGGTACTACATGTCCGACGCGGTGTACCTGGCGGTGCTGGAGGGAGACGCCCAACTCCTGGAGGGCATCGACGATGCTCTAAGGCGACCCGCATTTCCCCTGTTCCTGGGTCGGCGCTCATGCCCGCCCGCGGGTCCGTTAGCGATGGGTCTCCGTGAGGGAGACCTGGAAACCACGCTCGCCGCTGAGCCCTGGCTGGCCGGCGCCCACGAACAACGCAGGCACCGCGAGACCGTGGTGCGCCTCGCCGTCGCCCGCGACGCCCGTGACGACGAAGCACCCACCGAGCTCATCCAGGACATACCGATCAGTTTCGATCCCAATCACCGGCAACACGCATGGAGGCCCGTCCTGCGCGAGTACGTCGAAGTGCCCAACCCGCACGGTGTGAACGAGCCGCGCAGCGAGCATGACCCGATGACCGTCCTGGAGAGCTGACGATGTTCCTCACCCGCATGCAGATCAACCCGCGCCGCCGCGGCGCACGCAAGCTCATCGGATCCCCGCACGCCATGCACGCCGCGGTCAGCGCGGGCTTCCCCGACGCCCGGCCCACAGAACGGGGACGTGTCCTGTGGCGGCTGGACGCCCACAGCGCCGAGCGGACTTTTCTGTTCGTCGCCAGCCCGGAACCACCCGACTTCACCCACATCGCCGAGCAGGCGGGCTGGCCCACCACTCAGACATGGGCAACCCACCCCTACGATCCCTTTCTGTCCGCTCTCGCAGCAGGGCAACGTTGGCAGTTCCGGCTGACCGCCAACCCCGTTCACGCGGCCCGCCGCCCGGAGTGGACCGAGACGAAACCGCTGGGACACGTCACCGTCAAACAGCAGGAAAACTGGCTGATCGAACGCGCGCCGCGGCTGGGGTTTGCTCTCGCTCCCGCCGGTGTCGAGTCGGGGGAAGCCGATGTGGATCTGGCGGTGATCGACCGCGCGGTGCGCCGCTTCCGGCGCGGCGGCGATACCGTCACCCTGGCGACGGCGACCTTCGAAGGCCAACTCGAAATCACCGACCCCGCGTTGCTGCGGGCAGCACTGAGCAGGGGCGTTGGGCGCGCGAAGTCCTACGGCTGTGGGCTGCTCACACTTGCACCCCTCCCGCGACCGGGGCGATGAAATCCCTGGCGCACCGCCCGACCCCGCCCACCGAACTCGTGCGCGTAGCCGACCGGATCTCCTTTCTCTACCTGCAGCGCTGCGTGGTCAGCAGAGATAGCAACGCCATCACCGTCAAGGAGGAGCGGGGCACCGTCCACATCCCGGCCGCTGCCGTGAGTGTGCTGCTGCTGGGTCCCGGATCCACCATCACCCATCAGGCTGTGAATCTGCTCTCCGACAGCGGGTCCACCGCGGTCTGGGTCGGTGAGCAAGGCGTTAGGTTTTACGCCTCCGGCAACTCCCTAGCCCGTTCGTCACGGCTCCTGCAGGCCCAGGCCGCCGCGGTGTCCAACCAGCGGAGCCGGCTTCGCGTCGCGAGGACGATGTATCAGATGCGGTTCCCCGACGACGATGTCTCGAAATTGACCATGCAGCAGCTGCGCGGACGGGAGGGGGCACGGGTGCGTCGCATGTACCGCGAGCACTCCCACCGCACCGGCGTGGAATGGACTCGCAGGAATTACGACGTTGACAACTGGGAGGCCGACGATGCGATTAACCAGGCCCTCTCGGCTGCCCACGCTGCCCTATACGGGGTGGTTCACGCTGTGATCGTCGCTCTGGGCTGCTCACCGGCTCTGGGATTCATCCACACCGGCCATCACCGCTCCTTCGTCTACGACATCGCCGACTTGTACAAGAGCGATGTCAGTGTCCCGGTCGCCTTCGATGTGGCCGCCGATTGCAGCGGTGGCCTCGGCGCGGAGACACGCCGCCGGATGCGTGACCGACTGCACGACGGGAAACTTCTGACCCGGTGCGCGGGCGACATTCAAACACTGCTGCTAGGCGCCTCGGGCGAGGACGCCGATGCCCAACTCGAGGCCGAGGTGCTGTCGCTATGGGATGACCGCGGCGGTGCCGTCCCCGCGGGAGTCCTCTACGAGGAGGCTCCCTTCTGACCGTCATCGTCCTGACCGCGGTGCCGGTCGGCCTGCGGGGGCACCTGACCCGGTGGCTGTTGGAGATCAGTCCCGGCGTCTTCGTCGGACACGTTTCAGCCCGTGTCCGCCAACTCGTTTGGCAGCGCATCACCGAGTTCGATTTTCCGGGCAGGGCAGTGATGGTGCACCCTGCCCGAACCGAGCAGCACCTCGCATTCCAGGTTCACGGTCATGACTGGGAACCGGTCGACTTCGACGGAGTCCATCTGATCAGGCGGCCCGTAAAGCGTGTCCACGGCCCCGGCGACGGGGACAGCAATCCCCACGTTGCAGACATATAAGCTGAAGCGACATCTGTGCCCCCCAGGTGCTTAGCAGCAGGTGAGACAGTGTGCTCCCCGCGAACGCGGGGGTGATCCCATGGGCGATGTGGTCAGTTGGTATGGCTATCTGTGCTCCCCGCGAACGCGGGGGTGATCCGGGTGTGTGGCAGCGCATTAGCGGATACATAGAGTGCTCCCCGCGAACGCGGGGGTGATCCCGCATACTCTGTGCCCTGCCTGTTGTGGAACGAGTGCTCCCCGCG
>CAYXOM010000371.1:0-1562 GCA_964466565.1 uncultured Mycobacterium sp. | reverse complement strand
CCCGCCGGCGCCGGGCCCGGCCCCGTGCCGCCAGCAGGGCGACCCGCTGGGCCCGCAGCCGGATCACGCGGCGGCGCAACAGTTCCCGCGCCGCGACCGGACTGTCCGCTCCGACAGCGTCGGCGCGTGCCGCCGCCAGCAGCGCAGCGGAAGCCGTCCGGGCCCGGTCGTGGTCGTCATGGGCGGCCCGCAGGATCTCGAGCAGCCCGGAGTCGACCCGCCCGGCGGCGGCGAGCCTCGCCCGGGCGGCGGCATCGGCCGCTCCGTGGGCCGCGACCAGCACCCCGGCACCGGCCGGGGGCGGTCCGGCGGCGCCGGGCGTGGCGAACACCGGGTACCCCGGGTGCCCGGCGAACAGGGCGTGCGCCCGGGCGTGCAGATCGACCTCGGCGGGACTCACCGGCGGGCCTCGATGAAGGCCCGCACCCGGGTCAGCGCGCCGGGGGGGACGACACCCCGGTTGCGGATGTCCCACATCTGCTCGACACCGATACCCAGCAGCGCTGCGATCACCGGCTCGGGAAGCCCGGAGGTGGCGCAGGCGGCGTCGAACTGCGCGCTGACCCGGCCCGGAAGCCGGGCCAGCAGGCCGGCCCGCACCGACTCCAGTTCTCTGAGGTGTTCCATCAGGGCCGGGGCCGACCGGGCGCCCGAGTTGACGGCCACCCGCCAGGAGTTGGCGGCCAGCAATTCGGCCTTCACGCATTGGGCGATCACGGACTGAATATAAGCCTCGTATTCGTTTGACGTCTCCGCCGGCAGCCTGGCTATCAACGACGTGAGCGACTCCAGATGCGCCTCGGCATGCGCCTCGAGCACCTCGGCGTCCGCGTGCCGGCTGACGACCGGCGGTGCCGGGGCGTCGGTGGGGGCATCGGTGGCGGTACCGGCCGGGCCGGCCAGCAGCTGCGCCAGTTCGGCCTCCGGATCCGCGGCCAGAACCAGTCGGGAATAAGTGCCGGCAGGCAGGCCCAGACCATTTTCGACCTTGGCGACGGTGCCCCTGTGGGGTTTGCGGGCCCCCCGTTCGAGGTAGCTCAGGCCCATCACGCTGACGCCGGTGGCAGCCGCGAGGTCAGCCAGCGACCAGTCCCGTGACTCACGGAGTGCCCGCAGCGCCGCGCCGGCCGCGGCGCGACTCACCGCCGCTCTCCAGCCATGCCGGGATCGTACACAGCTTGGATCGGGCTATACGTTTATGTTTACGTTTATGTTGCGTGTCGCACGTTCTGGATATACGATTCCATCACCGTATCTGACAGGAGGATGCCATGGACCCCCGCCCCTGCGCCAGCGACCCCGATCTGTGGTTCGGCTACGCCGACGACGACCACAGCGACGGCGTGGCCAAGTCCCGGGTTTACGAGCAGTCGGCCACCAAGGCCCGCACGATCTGCCTGCGCCGGTGCCCACTGGAGGAGCAGCGCCGATGCGCCGCGCTGGCCGTACTCGCCGGTGAGGAATACGGCGTGTGGGCCGGGGTCAAACTCCCCGGCGGGCAGTACCGCAAACGCCACCAACTGGCCCGCGCGCACGAGATTCTGCGCCAGATCGCCGAGGGT
>CAYXOM010000370.1:0-3189 GCA_964466565.1 uncultured Mycobacterium sp. | reverse complement strand
CCCGCCAATCCCCCGCCCGCCGGAAGCCCGCGGACCCCGGCGGCGCCCGGTCGCAGCGCGCTGCGCATCTGCCCGCTGTGCGAGGCCACCTGCGGACTGGTCCTGACCGTCGACGGCGATCGGGTCACCGCGGCCCGCGGCGACCGGGACGACGTCTTCAGCCGCGGCTACCTCTGTCCCAAGGGCGCAAGCTTCGCCGAACTGGACAACGACCCCGACCGGTTGCGCGCGCCGCTGGTGCGCCGCGACGGCGAACTGGTCGAGGCCGGCTGGGACGAGGCGCTGGCGATCGCGGCCGACGGGCTGCGTCGGGCGGCGGCCGACGGGGAAGCCGGGGTGGGTGTCTACCTGGGCAACCCCAACGCGCACACCATCGCCGGCGCGCTCTACGCCCCGCAGGTGGTTCGGGCGCTGAAGACCCGCCAGGTGTTCTCGGCCAGCACGCTCGACCAGATGCCCAAGCACGTCTCGTGCGGCTACCTGTTCGGAAACCCGCTTGCCTTCACCGTCCCCGACGTCGACCGCACCGATCATCTGGTGGTGATCGGTGCGAACCCGCTGGTGTCCAACGGCAGCGTCGCGACGGCCGCCGACTTCCCCGGCAAGCTCAAGGCGCTCAAGCGCCGGGGCGGGCGGCTGACGGTGATCGACCCCAACCGCACCCGCACCGCCGAGTTGGCCGACCGCCACCTCGCGCCCCGGCCCGGCACCGACGGCGCACTGCTCTTCGCTGTGGTCAACGTGCTCTTCGACGAGGAACTGACCGATCCCACCCTGGGCGGTCTCGCCGACCACGTGACGGGGCTGGAGCGGGTACGCGCCGCCGCCCTCGACTTCCCGCCGGCAGCGGTGGCCGACCACTGCGGGCTGCCGGCCGCGCAGATCCGCGACCTCGCCCGCGACATCGCCGCCGGGCCCCGCACGGCCGTCTACGGCCGGATCGGCACCTCGACGGTGCGCTTCGGCACGATCACCAGCTGGCTGGTCGACGTGATCAACCTGCTGACCGGCAACCTCGACAAACCCGGCGGGGCGATGTTCGCCAGCTCGCCGATCGGCGCGGCGCCGAGACCGCCCAAGCCGGGCCGCGGCTTCGCCATCGGCCGCTGGCACAGCCGGGTCTCGGGCCACCCCGAGGTGCTTTCGGAACTGCCGACCGCGCTGCTGCCCGAGGAGATCGAGACGCCCGGCACGGGCCGGATCCGGGCGCTGCTCACCATCGCCGGCAACCCGGTGCTGTCGGCGCCCGACGGCGATCGGCTCGCCGCGGCGCTGGACTCGTTGGATTTCATGGTGTCGGTCGACCCGTATCTGAACGAGACCAGCCGGCACGCCGACGTCGTCCTGCCGCCGCCCCCGCCGTCGTATACCCCGCACTTCGACGTGGCACTGTCCAACACCGCGATCCGCAACACCGCGCGATACTCCCCGCCGGTGTTCGATCTGCCCGCCGGGCGACCCGACGAAGCGGAGATCCTGTCCCGGCTGGCGCTCGGGATCCTGGGGATGGGTGCCGACGCCGATCCGGGACTGGTTGACGCCCAGGTGATCTCGGCGGTACTGGGCAAGGAGGTGTCGGATCCGGATTCCCCGGTGGCCGGGCGCGAGGTCGACGAGCTGGTGGCGACGCTGCCCGACGGACCGGGCCACGAGCGGCGCCTGGACATGATGCTGCGGCTGGGGCCCTTCGGAGACGCCTTCGGCGGTCGCCCCGATGGCCTGACGCTGCAGCGACTCAAGGACAACCCGCACGGCCTCGACCTCGGCCCGCTGACACCCCGGATCCCGGAGATCCTGCGCACGCCGTCGGGACGGGTGGAACTGGCGGCCGAGCCGATCATGGCCGACATCCCCAGACTGGCCGAGTCCCTGGCCGAGCCGACCGGCGGCATGCTGCTCGTCGGCCGTCGCCACCTGCGCTCGAACAACAGCTGGATGCACAACCTGCCCGCGCTGTCCGGTGGGACGAACCGCTGCCGGTTGCAGATCCACCCCGACGACGCGGCCCGACTGGGGGTCACCGACACCGCCGTCATCACCGGCCCCGGCGGCAAGCTCGAGGTGCCCGTGGAGGTCACCGACTCGATCCGCCCCGGGGTGGTGTCACTGCCGCACGGCTGGGGTCACGGACTGCCGGGAACCCGGCTGGCGGTGGCCGCCGCCCAGGCGGGGGTCAACGTCAACAGCCTGCTCGACGACTCGCTGCTTGAGCCGCTCTCGGGCACCGCGGTGCTCAACGGCGTGCCCGTCGAGGTGATGGCGGCCGGCTAGCGGGAGCTAGCCGGGATCGTCCCCGGGATCGTCGGCCCCCGGTTCGTCGGGGCGCAGCAGCCGTTCGGGGTGGTGGTAGTCGTTGACGCGGGTTTGGCCGCGGTCGAGGTGGGGTGGCGGGATCCATTCGGTGCGTTTGTCGCTCATGCGTTTTCGGGTGGTCCAACCGGCGGGTGTGTCGTCGACGAGGCGGTTGTCGCAACCGCAGGCCAGGGTGAGCTGGTCGATGTCGGTGAGCCCGCCGTCGCGCCAGTCGCGCACGGCATGGTGTGTCTGGCACTGGGAGGCCGGGGTGGTGCAGCCGGGTTTGGTGCAGCCCCCCTCGGTGGCCCCGAGGACGAGGCGCTGTCCGGGGCTGGCGGTGCGCCGGGTGCGACCGTAGTAGAGGCGGATCTCCCGGGCGCTGTCGAACAGCGCCAGGTAGGGGTGGGCGCCGGCGGCCTGCCGGATCACCGAGGGGATCGGCAGCCGGCTGCCCCCGAAGGTACGGGCATGCCCGGAGCCGGCGGTCAGATCGGCCAGGGTGGCGGTCGCCACGATCGTCACCGGCAGCCCGTTGTGCTGTCCGAGCCGCCCGGAGGCCAGCATCGCCCGGCACACCGTGTGCACGGCGTCGTGGGTGCGCTGGGCGTGGCTGCGGGTGTCGCCGGAGATCTGCTCCCGGGAGGGCACCGAGTCCACGCAGGGATCGACATCGCCGGGGTTGCAGTACCCGGGTGCGGCCAGTTTGGCCAGAATCGCCTCCAGGGCCGCCCGCAGCGCCGGGTCGACCCAGCCGGAGATCCTGCTCATCCCGTCGAGTTCCTGGCGGCCCAGGCTGAGCCCGCGTTTGCGGGCGTGCTCACGCTCGTCGTCGCGGGTGCCGTCCTGATCGAGATAGCCCATCAGCTGGCGGGCCACCCGCCGCCGACCCCCGGG
>CAYXOM010000369.1:0-9503 GCA_964466565.1 uncultured Mycobacterium sp. | reverse complement strand
ATGGTGGTGGACCTAGACAAGCCACACCTCACCCGGAGGTTCTCCTCACATCAAGCCGACGCGCCTGCTACCAACGTCATGGCCCGGTACATCTAGCCGTCTATCTGAGTCCGTACGGATGCGGCTCTACCGGGCTTTTCCCGCCTGTAAGGCCATTCCGATATAGACCGATCCCTGTGAATCCACGGACGTTTGTGACGGGAAAGTGGCGGATTCAATTGTGGCGGGCGGAGCGGATCTGGCACTCGGTTACATCCCCACCGCGCGTTTGTCAGGAACGGCGGACGGGTTGCTAGTGGTACCACGCGGAATCCGCCAACGGCGGGTAGCGTCGATATTCTCGGACAAGCCGAGGGGCGGTTGCTGACCACGTGCTCGCCGCGGCGCAGCAGGACGGGGCATCGACTACCGTGATTTCACTGTCTGCTGACACGCTGATTCAACGGGCAGGGCTGGATTCGCACCGAGCACCTCGGCGGGTTGTGCCGCGTCGACGATTCCGTTCCGGACCGTGACCACCGATGGCTCCATGGGTGCCAGAGCAAGATTCCTGGCGGCGATCGACGGCATTCACGACTACCCGGACGGTGCGGATCGACTCTGCGCGGCCTGTCTGTTGGTCCTGCCGGTACAGCGGGCAGGCATTTTGATCAAGTCACCCGGTGCCGGCATAGAAGTGCTGTGCGCCAGCGATGACATCGCCCGACGGGTCGAGTGGACCCAGGCGACTCTGGGTGAGGGACCCGCATTCGATGCGATCAGCCGAGCCCTACCGATATCGGCGCCGGATCTCACCCGTATGCAACGAGTCTGGCCCGTTTTCAGCTCCGAGGTGGCCGACTGTGGCATCGGCAGTCTGTACGCCCTGCCGCTGACCATCGGCGCCATCAAAGTCGGCGCCTTGGACCTTTACTGCGAGGCCGGCAAGCCCCTCAGCGCAACCCAATTCGCCGACGCGGTCGCGATCGCCGAACTGATCACCGCGATCCTTCTCAAGGCCGACTCGGGTGGAACGTTTCCCGCCTCGCTCGGCCCGTGGTGGAGACAGCCGCCGAGCGCCCGGGAGGTTCATCAGGCCACCGGGATGGTGATGGCGCAACTGAGCACCGATGCGCGAGCGGCCTATGTTCGGCTGCAGGCCTTCGCCTTCGCGCAGAACCGTTTGATCACCGATGTGGCAGGCGACGTCGTACGCGGTCGACTTCGATTCACACCTGATCCCGATGTCGACCTTGTCTTCGAGCAGGGGGAACCGCAGTGAGGATCACCAAGGAGTACCCGTGGTCGCCGGCTCGTGGGGCGATTCAGAAGCGAAGGGACGACAATGGATAACTACAGCCGGCTAGCTCAGGCCTTTGCCGGTCTAGCCGACACCCTGGTCGACGACTACGACGCAGTCGAACTCGCCCAGCAACTCGTCGACAATTCGATGGTTTTGCTGCCCATCGCCGCCGCCGGGATCCTTATCGGCGACATTCACGGCGACCTCCAAGTTCTGGCGTCGAGCAGCGAGGAGACCCGGCTTCTTGAGCTGCTTCAGATCGAAGCGGATCTGGGCCCCTGCCTGCTCTCCTACCGAACCGGTGCGCAGGTCGTCGTCGAGGATCTCCGTGTCGACCCGCAGCGCTGGCCGGAATTCGCCGAACGGGCCGCTGAGTACGACTATCGGTCGGTGGCTGCTCTGCCGCTGCGGCTGCGCGATGAGCGGGTCGGCGCTCTGAATCTTTTCAGCAACGACATCGGTTCACTCGCCCAAGGGGATATCGACGTCGGCCAAGCGCTTGCCGATGTCGCCACGATCGGCATTCTGCACCAACGGATTCTCACTCAATCCGATGTGATCAACCAGCAACTGCAGTCCGCCCTGAACACCCGGATCATCATCGAGCAGGCCAAAGGCGTTATCGCTGAACGCGGTTCGGTCAATATGGATCAGGCTTTCACCCTGCTGAGAAACCACGCCCGCAAAACGCGCCAGAGACTGTCCGATGTGGCGCACGCAGTCGTCGAGCACACCGACACATCGGCGATCATCAACCCGTAAAAATAACCAGGTTGCCATTACCGCCCTACCGGGCGTATCGTCCCAACATCTCCCCCTGGACCCCGGTGAGCTCACTGCCCAGGGTTGATCGAAGCGAAGTCCTCCGGAAATTCCGGAAGTCTCAGCCCACACCCCCTCGGTAGATGTGTCGCTACCAAACTTGAGGGAGATCGGCGATGGGACTTCTTTTCGACTCGGGTGACCGACCGGCAGCCAGTAAGCAGGACCGGGTTCCGGCCGTGATCCGACTGGCTTACGCGGCTCCGCCGGCCGGTGACTCGAGGGGCGGGCTGCCCGGCAGGGTCTGGGAGACTCTGCAGCCACTACTGTCGGCGCTGCCGGAGCGGGAACGCGCGGCCATGCTGCTGCGTTTCTGTGACGCGGTCCCCCAGAGTTGCATCGCCGCAAAGATGGGTATCCACCCGGCGCAGGTCGAACGGTTGCTGGGAACCGCACTGGCCCGGTTACGGGACCAGATCTAGATGCCCGGAGAACCTGGCCTCGGGAGAGGCCGGCGGCGCACACCGGCTCGATTCGCAGACCACCAGGTGGTGCTACGACTCGCAGGATTGTTGGCCTTGACCCTACTCGCCTACGGCGACGTTTTCTATGAGATCGCGCGCTCAATCAGCGAGGGATCACGGACGTCATACCTGATGGTCATGCCGGTTTTGCTGGCGATGATCGCTTACGGCGGTGCAAATGCTGCAGGCGGGATGAGTGATGGCGAAACCGATTGGATTTTGGCCATCGGGTTCGGTGGACTTGCGCTGGTGCTGAGCACTAGTGCCGCACATAGGTTTCCGACGATGGCCGGCCTTTGGGGGCTCAGCGTGGTCAGCGCCGCAATCTGGATGGCCTCTGTCGCGACTATCCTTTTCGGTACCGATCGGATCAAGCAGATGCCGTCCTTGCTGTTCTTTGCACTACTGACCGTCACCCCGTTGCCCTGGATGTTGATGACCGCCGCCCTCGGAGGGACAACCGTTGCCGCCACAGTCGTTGCCGGCTGTTTTGGTTCGGTCGCAGTCTTCCTCGCCGGCAGGCACAGTCCGTTGCGCTGGAGAGCGGCCGCGGCCGTCGGCTGTGTGATCGTGGGTGTGGGGACAGCCTGGGTCCTCGACCAGTTTCCGAGCCCGATACCGGTGGCCGTGACCGCAGGCATCATCCCGCTTCTCGGTTTCTCCCTGCTGCAAAGGCTCAGCACCGCCAAGACGGCGCCCCACGGAAATGATGGTGTTCTTGCCAGTGAAGAGGGGTCTGGCAAGGACACCATCGTGCGAGCCTCGGCCACGCTGACATCGCTGCCTCATCGCTCCAAGCGGGCGCTGCTGGCGCTGACTGCCGTCGCGGGTGTGCACCTGCTGCTCACCACACCGGCCTCGGCGGCCACTCCTGCATCGCAGCTTACGCACGCCGACGACACCTGGACAGCACGGGCTGACCTCACCCCGGTGCAACAGTTCAGCTTCGTCCAACGGTTCCTCGGCCCGGACGCAACTTTCCTTCGTTACCAAACAAGGTCGCTGCCTGGACAGCCTGCCGTCGCCATCGACCTCATCACCGCAGACAACCTGGAGGTACTGCGTACGTCTCCGCACGTCGTCTGGTATCCGGCGCCGTCCATGGTCAACTACCGCACGGTCGAAGTCGGCGCGATCAAGGAGGCACATGCCTCAGCTACCGATTCATCTGCCGCGACGACTGGCGGCAATCAGCAGTGGTATGCGGTGAGTTGGCTGTGGGCCGTCGCCGAGACCTTTCAGCAGGTTTTCGTCGTCGTCAACCAGGACTTGACGTCGCAGGACCCGCCGCCACTGCCGGCGCCGCCCTCCTTCCGCAGTACGGTTATCGATCCGATCCTGTGGTTGACCCGACTGCAGGCCGATCCGTCGACGCAGGTCGACCCGGCGGTTCGTGACCGTGCGCAACAGGTCGTCAACATCATTGTCGCTGCCGCAAAAGTCCGACATGACTGATTCCCGCCTCGATCAAGCCCCGACCCCGGCGCTCGCCCGACGATTCTCGGCCCGCGGTGCACTCGGCCCGCGAACGCTGTTCCTCGCGGCGTTGTTTCTCGGCGCACTGGTGATCCTGGCCATCTGGCTGCCGGCGGAATTCCTCCCGGTACTGACGATGGCGGTTCCACTGCTGTACCTGCTGTCGACCATCGACCGTCACCTGCTGATGTTCAGGGGAATCTCTGCCCCGCAACTTATTTCAGTCAGCGACGACGAAGCCCGCGCCATACCGGATTCCGATCTACCCGTCTACACCGTCCTGCTTCCGGTTTACAAGGAACCTGAGATCGTCCGGAATCTTCTCAACGGTGTTGGGAGACTTGAGTACCCGCCGGACAAACTCGAGGTGCTGCTGCTCACCGAGGAAGACGACCTCGCCACCGAAACGGCGCTGCGTGGCGTACCCATCGCACCGATCCGGATCATCGTCGTTCCGGACACCGCACCCAAGACCAAACCGAAAGCCTGCAACTACGGAATGTCGCTGCCCGGTTTAAATGGGGAACTGCTCACGATCTACGACGCCGAGGACATTCCTGATCCGCTGCAGCTGCGCAGAGCGGTCGTCGCATTCCAACGGGCACCGGCCGACGTTGCATGCCTACAGGCTCGGCTGTGCTATTACAACGAAAAGCAGAATCTGCTTACTCGCTGGTTCACGTTGGAGTATGACCAGTGGTTCGCCGCCATACTGCCTGCGGTTGCACGGTCCCGCTGCGTCGTCCCGCTCGGCGGAACGTCCTGTCATCTGCCGACCCGGGTGTGGCGCGAGGTCGGCGGGTGGGACGAGTACAACGTCACCGAGGACGCTGACCTTGGCGTCCGGCTGGCCCGGTATGGCTACCGCACCTTGATTTTGGACTCCATCACCCTCGAAGAGGCCAATTCCCATGTGATCAACTGGATTCGGCAGCGGTCCCGCTGGTACAAGGGCTATCTGCAAACCATGCTTGTGCACATGCGCAAACCACTCGAGCTGCGCCGGGAGATCGGTCTGAAGGCGGCGGTTCGGCTGATCAACCTGACCGGCCTCGTTCCGATCCTCAACGCGTTCAACTTCATGCTGTGGTCGGCGATGCTGCTGTGGATGGTCGCACGCCCCGACGCCATCACTCTGATGTTCCCGCCGGTTACCTATTACACGTCACTGGCGCTGTTGCTGATCGCGGCGCCGCTGTCGATCTTCGCGGGGCTGATCACCACCGTCGCGTTGAAAAAATCATATCTGTGGTGGGCAGCGCTGCTGGTTCCGGTCTATTGGATGCTGCAGTCGATCGCCGCAGTGAAAGCGCTGTACCAGTTACTCTTTCATCCCTCGTACTGGGAGTTGACGGTGCATGGACTGGCTCCACCCCATGACGCGCGAGCGGGCGGTTCTTGACGGTTTCATTCCGCCGGATGATGGCGATACCGGCTATTGTTCTTGCCCTCACGACTCTTTGCGGCCAGCATGCCCTGGCGGGTGCGGCGCCGGAGGAAGTCGGCGCGGATTCCGCTGCGGCCGAACTGATCGACTGGGTTCAACTCGGACGAGCCGACCGAATCGAGATCTTGGGCAGCGATCAACCGGTCGACACCGACATACCGGTTCTGCCTGGCGTTGCACCCGGTCGGTTGACGGGCATCATCGGTTCGGTGGTGAACGTCGTCGAGGGGCGAGTGGACGTGCTCGACGCACGGGGGGTGACTCTCGGGAGCATCCCGGCGCCCGGGGCCACAGGCTCGGCTCCTTTCGATGTCGACATTTCCAGAGCGCTGGTCAGAGACGGTATCGCCAAGCTGAGTTTCGTTGTACGCAGCCGAGAACCACCGGGAGACAGCTGCACCCAGCCGCCCTCCCTGACACTCGCACAACTCGGGTCCACCTACACCGGCCAGACCCCGTACCCGCGTACGGTCGCGGACTTCATGCCCGCCTATCTGGAACAATTCCTGATCCGCAGCGGGCCGACGCCATCTGCGGAACAGCAACAGGCCGTGCTCGACCTGGTCGCCAAGCTCACCCGGCGTTATCGGCCGATCCCGGTCCGTATTGACGTCGACACCTCCGCCGGACCCACTCGGCCGGGCCCGCCAACCCGGCGGGTGATCGAACTGCGCGAAGCCGGCCCCGGCGGCCTGGCGGTGAGCAACCCGAACGCGCCCGACGCCGCGCTGGTAATAACCGGTCGCGGCGAGGAACTCGGCCGGCAGATCGCGCTGTTCGCCGATCGCCGATTCGAACTGGCGCAGAACCGATCGGCGGTTGTGAACGCGGCAACCGCCGACATCCCGAGATCGACGACCATCATGACGTTGGGCCAACTCGGCGTCAGTGGGCAGACGTCGGTGCAGGGCACAGCCACCCTCTATGTCGGGATCGACGTCAGCCAGTTCGCGGTGGGACCGGTCCAGCAGGCCACGCTGCGACTCATCGGCCACTACACCCCGGTGACCGGCGGTGAGGCATCGGTGGTCGTGCGGTCAGGCAGCACGGTGCTGGCCGCCAGACGGCTCGACGAGTCCGGCCGACTCGACATCACCGGGACGATTCCGGCCGAGTCGATCGAGTCCAACGTCGGCGTCGCCGTGGAACTCCGCTACCTCCCGAGTCAGCCGTGCGCCCCGCTCAACGACCGGATCCGCTTCGCGCTCGATCCGGCCTCGACTGTCGCGGTCACGGCCGGGACGGGAAACCGGGGCGGATTTGCCGCTCTCCCCATGGCACTGACGCCGGACTTCGACGTCGTCGTCGACCGCCCAGACCACCTGCGCTTCGCCGTCAGGGCCATCAACCTGCTCGCCCAACAAACCGCGGCGACCCTGCACCCGAGGCTGGCCGACATGGCGACGGCCGCGCGATCCGGGCGTGGTCTGCTCGCCGTGGCGCCCGGGCAGGACCTCGCCCAGGCCGGTCTACGGCCTACCGTCTTGCCGGGATCGGGCGATGCGGTGGACATCGGCGGCGCCCCACAGACCGACGTCGATCTCAACGGCCCGGTCGGTGTCGTGCAAGTGTTCTCTCAGTCGGGGCGGAAGATACTGGCACTCAGCGGAACCGGCGACTGGTCACTAGTCGAGCGCAGCCTGGAATTCATCCATGCACAGCCCTCGCGCTGGGCGTCGCTTTCCGGCGACGTGCTGGCCACCGGCTCGGCCGGTCAGACCGTCGGCCTGACGCTGCGCGAGGGTGGCCCGCTGATCAACGAGTACCCCGGCGACAGCTGGAAACGCTGGACGCAGCTGACCACCGCAGTGGCGATCGCACTGCTGGTCGGCGTCGGGGCCGTGCTGATCTGGCGGCGGCGGCGAACGGTGAGCCGGTGAGGTCCGCGCCGCTGGCACGACGCGCAGGTTTGTCCGAGGCGGGCCGTGCTCGAGTTGGCCTCGTCCTGCTGTACTTCGGGCTTGCCGCGCTGTACTTCGCGGTGGGTCACACCCTACTCATGCGCTACAACCTGTTCGACCCCGACGCCACCAGCAGGGTTGCCAATGCCGGCTACGTGCTGATGAGCCGGGACCCGCACCTCTCGGCAATCGGCTTCGTCTGGAATCCACTGCCGAGCCTTGCCGAGGTCCCCATTCTGCTGTTCTCCCGATGGTGGCCTGAGTTACGCACACATGGTCTGGCCGGCGTTATACAGAGTGCGCTATTCATGGCCGCTGCGGCGCTGGTCGTCCGTGGAATCGCAGCGGACCGCGGCCTGGGATCGGGTTGGCGGCACATGGCCGTCGCATGCTTCGCACTTCAACCGATGATCGTTGTCTATGGCGCCTCCGGGATGAGCGAAGCGGCCGAACTGTTCTGCCTGCTCTGGTGCGTCCGGCACCTGATGCGGTGGATCGACGACCGCCGAATCGAAGACCTGGCCTGGGCGGGCCTGGCGCTGGGCCTTGGCTATCTAGCGCGCTACGAAGTCCTCGCAGCTGCAGCCGGGGTCGCGGCGCTGGTCGCGGTCGTCGCCTTTGCACGCGGTGCCGCGGGCCGAGGCGCTGCCGTGGCGGCTCATCTTGCGATCGTCCTCTTACCGATCGCGACGGTGGTGACAGCGTGGGCGCTGACCGGGTGGGTGGTCAACCATGAACTATTTGCGACACTGACATCGCAGTACGGCAATGAGAGACAGGTAAGCGACTCCTTTGACCGAAGCGGATCACTGGCCAGATCGGCGTCGGCGGAGTGGGTGGTGATCGCCGCACGGGTTATGGGCATGCAACCCTTTGCACTAATCGCGATCGCGATCGCGATCGCGTTTGCGGCACTGTCGCGCAAGGCTGCCGCTCTGGTTCCCGTGGTGACCTTCGGGCCAGTGCTCGCTTTCGCGGCGTGGGGACAGCTCTCCTCGGCGACGTTCGGCTGGTTCCGGTTCTACCTGACAGCGATTCCGCTGGTGTTGTGCATCGCGCTGGCCCTGTGGAACCCCGCCACGGAGTCGCATCGCCCCTGGGAAATCAAAACCCCCGCCGCGCATATCGGCGCGGCACTGGTGGCACTCTCGGTCGCCGCCGGCTTCCCGGTGACCGTGAGCGCCATGCTCAACGAACGCATCGGTAACCAGCAACTGCAATTCGGCTTCAACTCGCTGCTACAGCCACAGCACCTACCCGCTCAAGAACAGTGGTATCGCCGGCTGATGGTCAATGACCGGCTGATGGCGGATTACTTTGACAGCCAACAGCTCCCAGATGGGGCGGTCCTGATGGACACCTTCAATACCTGGGGTGTCTGGCTCAGCTCCGCACGACCCACCCAGTTCACCATCACCAGCGATTTCGACTTCAAGGCGGCGCTGAACCGCCCATGGGATCACGGCGTCGACTACCTCGTGGTCAGTAACCCCGCCATCACTGACGCCGACGCCCTCAACGTCCGTTATCCGACCCTGTGGCAGGACGGAGCAGGGTTCTCCCGACTGATCTATGCCACCCGGGGCTTCACCGGCGACGAACGATTCCGCGTCTACGAAGTCACCGGACCACCAGTGTCGGCGGTGAATCCACCTGCATGACGGCTGGCATGGGCTACTGGGCGGAGCTGGCGCCACAGGACCACGCCGTGGCCGGCGAGGCCGTGATCGTCTCAGCGGAAGCAGTCCGATCAACGATGCCTGCTGCTCATCCGGAGGAGTTCCGCGTCCAACCGCCCCTTCGAATACCGGGGCCGAGCGCGAACGGGTCTGGCTGCCTTTCGAGGTGTGGGTCACCGCCTCGGGGAAGACCCGGCCGCGCAGTTCGTCGTCGGTCTCGGTGAGCGCGGTGATGATTTGGGCGGTGAAGCTGTCCTGCCAGGCCCGGTTCTCGGCCGGCTGGTGGCGCTGGGTGAGCAGGTCGGCGTGGGCGGCGAAGGCGACGAGGCCGAGTTCGTAAGGGGCAAGGGATTTCTGGTGCATGGTGGCTGGTCCTTTCCGGGGGTCGGGGGGTGGCCCGCCCGGCTGCACCGTTCGGGGGAGGGTGGTGCA
>CAYXOM010000368.1:0-3252 GCA_964466565.1 uncultured Mycobacterium sp. | reverse complement strand
GAGTCCGCGCCGCAGGCTGGGTGAGGCCGAGGCGGCCGGGCTCGTGCTGCCCGAGGCGCCGCCGAGCCGCCGGCGGCTGGCGCTGGCCGCCTCGATCGCGGCGCTGCTGGTGACCACGGCGGTGGCGCTGTCGGCGACGGTGTTCGTCAACAGCCGCGAACAGCAGCGGGCAGCGATCCGGGACGCGGCCGTGGTCGACTTCGTGCGGTCCTTCGTCACCCAGTACACCTCGCTGGACCCGTTCAACGCCAACGACTACGTCGACCGGGTGCTGGCGCAGGGCACCGGCACGTTCGCCGAGCAGTTCGGCGAGCGGATGAACGAAATCGTCATCAGGGTGGCGCAGGCCGAACCGGGAGTCGGCACCGTATCGGCCCTCGGGATCGAACGGTGGAACCCCGACGGCAGCGCCCGGGTGGTCGCGGTGGCCAACACCACCACGACCATGCCCGACGGCAAGAGGTTCGACGAACTGACCCGGTGGGTGGTCACCGCGGCCAGGGAAGGGGAGCAGTGGAAGGTCAGCGACCTGATCCAGGTGATCTGAGCGAGCCCGCCGACGGGGACGTCGAGTCCGGCGGCACCGACGACACCGCACCCGATGAGCCGTCGGAGGACAAAGACGCCGCCGCACCCGAGAGGCCGCCGGCGGTACGGACATGGCTGTCGCGCAACGGCGGAAAGCTCGCGATGGTGTCCTCGGTCGCGGCGTTCGTGGTGGCGGGCGCGTTCGCCGGAGCGGCGCTGCAGTCCTACCTGGCCGACCGCGCCGCCGTCGCCGTCAAACTGAAGATCGCCCAGCGCGCGGCCGACGCCATCACCACGCTGTGGAGTTACACCCCCGACGACATGGACCGGCTCTCCGACCGGGCCTCGAAGTACCTCGGCGGGGACTTCGCCGGGCAGTACCGCGCCTACGTCGACACCATCGCCCCGACCAACAAGCAGGCTCAGGTGAGTAGTTCCACCACGGTCGTCGGCGCGGGCGTCGAGTCGCTGCGCGGCGACGAGGCCTCGGCGATCGTCTACACCAACACCACCTCGACCACACCGCGGAACAACAACATCCCGTCGATGCAGTACCTGTCCTACCGGCTGGAGCTCAAACGTTACGACCGCGACTGGCGGGTCACCAAGATGACCACGGTGACCTCGCTCGACCTCACCCCGAAGCTCTAGTTGAAGCCCAGCCAGCTGGGCAGAGCGCGTTCGCGGGCGTCGCAGAGCACCGTGGTGGTGTCACACGACCCGCGCGGGGAACCGGCACCGGCCCACATGCCGCCGCTGTCGCGGCGCAGCACGATCGCCGAGGAGCCGCCGCCGTCGAGCAGCACGGCGGTGTCGCTGCCCAGGCCGCGGAAGAGGTCCTGAATCTGGTCGGGGGTGTAGCTGCCGCCCTGGAAGACATACAACTCGTCCTTGTCGCGGGCGTAGGCGACCGCCGTGCGCGCGGCCCGCGGGCCGGGATCGCCCAACTGCCCGGTGGCGCCCGGCGCCAGCAACTTGATCCCGGCCACGGCGACGAACCGGACGCCCGCACCCATCAGTCGGGCGATCTCGGCGGAGGCCGCGTCGTAGTCGCCGTCGTGGCGCGGAGTCACCATGTAGGGCGCGGCGCGGACCGGAAGGATCAGCGTGCTCAGCGCCGTCCACACCTCGTTCCCGCCGGACAGTCCCTGCTTGCCGGCGTAGGCCAGGGTGCCGGTCACCGCGAGGTTGGCCCGGCCCAGCGCCCCGGTGTTGTCGACGTAGGCCCCCAGCGGCGAACTGCACCGGGTGGCCTTCCAGGAGCCCGCCTGCTGCGGGCGCACGTCGAAGAAGTTGGCGTTGATCGCGATCGTCGGTCCGCCGAGCGCCTGCCAGGCCTGCTGCGGGGTGTAGGTCTCCGAGGCCTGGGGCAGCCCCTCACGGGTTCGGGCGCCGGGAGTGCGCTCGCAGCGCGCCTGATCGCCCTGGTGGCTGTCGACCAGCAGCCGGGGCGCGAGCCGCCCGGCGGCGGACTTGGCGATCATCAGCCGTCCGCCCGCAGTCCCCTCATACCAGCGCCCGGCGGCGTCGAGCATCGGGGCGGGATGCCCGGCGCCGAAGTTGTACACCAGGTAGCTGCCCCGGGTCGAGGCGATCGCCGCGGCCAGCTGGTCGCGGGCCGCGGCCGCCGCGGCCGGCGGCCCGATCAGCGAGCTCGACGCCAGACAGGCCACCGCCAGGCACAGGCGGCCGGTGCGGCGCAACGTCGTGCTCGGCAACGGGGAGGCCTCTCGGGTGCGGGAACCGGGACGACGTCAATCACACCAGCACCGCAGCCGACGTGGATAACGGCGCGGCCACGGTTGTGCCCCTGCCGGATCGCGGCGTGGCCGGATCGTTACCCTGCCCCCATGGCGATCACCCGGACCGAGCACGAGTTCCGCGGCACGGGCGGGGTCCGCATCGTCTACGACGTGTGGACCCCGTCGGCCGGGAGCCCCGCAGGGGTGGTGGTGCTGGCCCACGGCTACGGCGAACACGCCCGACGGTACGACCACGTCGCCCGGCGGTTCGCCGAGGCGAACCTGGCCACCTATGCCATCGACCATCGCGGCCACGGCAGGGCCGGCGGCAAGCGGGTGCAGGTGCGGGACATGGCCGAGTATGTCTCCGACTACCGCGAGTTGGTCCGCACCGCCACCGCGGAGAATCCTGGAGTCCCGCGAATCCTGCTGGGCCACAGCATGGGCGGCGCCATAGTGTTCGCCTACGGTACCCGATATCCGAACGAGTACGACCTGATGGTGCTGTCCGGCCCGGCGGTCGCCGCGCACACCCGGGTGTCGAGGGCCAAAGCGCTGCTGGGGAAGTCGGTCGGGTCGCTGCTTCCCGACCTGCCGATCGAGGGGATCGACCCGCAGGAGGTCTCCCGCGACCCGGAGGTGGTCGCCGCCTACATCGCCGACCCGCTGGTGTACCGCGGCAAGATCCCGGCAGGCATCGGCAAGGCGCTGCTGCTGGTCGGCGAGACCATGCCGCGGCGGGCCGCGGCGATCACCGCTCCGCTGCTGGTGGTGCACGGGGAGGCCGACAGCCTGGTCGCCGTCGACGGCAGTCGTCGGCTGGTGGAGTGCGTGGGTTCGGCGGACGTCGAGCTGAAGGTGTACCCGCGGCTCTACCACGAGGTCTTCAACGAGCCCGAACGCGAACAGGTACTCGACGACGTCGTCTGCTGGATCGCGGCCCGGTTGTGAGCGGGCGCGGCCCGGTTGTGAGCGGGTGCGC
>CAYXOM010000367.1:0-6209 GCA_964466565.1 uncultured Mycobacterium sp. | reverse complement strand
CACCGACGTCCACGGTCGGGCACTGCGCGACGACGGCTCGGTGATCGAGGGTCTCTACGCCGCCGGCAACGTCAGTTCGCCGGTGATGGGGCACACCTACCCCGGCCCGGGCGGGACGATCGGCCCGGCCATGACGTTCGGCTACCTGGCGGCATTGCACTTGGCCGCGGGCGCCGCCGAGCCGGCGTCCGCCGGTTCCGCGGGGGGCTGACGTGCCGATCGACCTCGAAGTCGCGCTGGGTGCCGAAACCGAACCCGTCGAGTTCTCCTGGTGCGGCAGCGACGTTCAGCTCTATCACCTGACTCTGGGAGCCGGCGCGGACCCGATGAGCGACCGCGAGTTGCACTACCTGACTGACGGCACACCCCGGGTGCTGCCCACCTTCAGCAGCGTCGCCGCCACCTTCCACATGACCGAGCCGCCCACGGTCACCTTCCCTGGAGTGGACATCGAGCTGAGCCGGGTGTTGCACGCCAGCGAGGCAGTCACCGTCCCCCGTCCGCTGCCCCCGAGCGGGTCGGGCCGCGCCGTCACCCGCGTCACCGAGATCTGGGACAAGGGCAAAGCGGCGGTGCTGGTCAACGAGACGACCGTCACCGGCCCCGGCGGGGATCTGCTGTGGAGCACCCGGCGCTCCATCTTCGCCCGGGGCGAGGGCGGCTTCGGCGGCGAACGTGGCCCGTCGGCCGAGGCGCGGACCCCGGACCGGGCGCCCGACGTCGAGATCGACATCCCCGTCCTGCCGCAGCAGGCGCTGCTCTACCGGATGTGCGGAGACCGCAACCCGTTGCACTCCGACCCCGGATTCGCCGCCGCCGCCGGCTTTCCCCGGCCGATCCTGCACGGACTGTGCACCTACGGGATGACCTGCAAGGCACTCGTGGACACCGTGCTCGACGCCGACCCGACCCGCGTCGGCTCCTACGGAGCGAGGTTCTCCGGAGTGGTGTTCCCGGGCGAGACCCTGCGAGTCGCGGTGTGGTCCGACGGCCCCGGCTACACCGGGGTGGTCACCGCACCCGGCCGCGGCGGGGAGACCGTGCTGTCCGACGTGCGACTACAGCCGGCCTGACCGGCGGGTCGTCATGGTCCGACGATGTCGAGTTCGGTCTGCTCCTCGAACTGCTGGTCGCCCTGCACCACGATCTCGGTGTCCTCGGTGGCGACCTGGTCGCCGTCGATGATCACCTCGTCGTCGGTGATGACGGCCTGGTCGCCGTCGATGACGACCTCGAAGTCCTCGATGATCGTCTCGTCGGCCGGCAGCTGCCAGACGGCAAGGTCGCGGCCCATCGCGTTGTAGACGACGCTGCTGGGGTCGGGCCCGACGACGTCGAAGTAGATCTTCCCGCCGGTCTCCTGACCCTGGGCCAGCGTCGCCGGGTTCACGCCGAGCGGGGTGGCCACCTCGAACAGCGCCCGGTAGTTCTCGCCGGTGTCGGCGCGGGCATTGAAGTCGGGGATGATCGGGGTGACCGTGCCCTGGACGGCCTGGTTGGTGACGATCGCCTCCCACAGCGTGCCCTGCACCGGGTAGGGGATCAGGTCCAGGCTGGGCTGAAGCTCGAGCACCGTCCAGGCCTGGATCACGTCGCCGTTGACCAGCTCGGCGGCGCCGCCGATCGGGGTGAGGATGGTCCCGCCGTCCTCGGCCACCGCGATCGGCGCGGCGAGGATGCTGATCGCGCCGACGGTTGACAGCAGAATCGAAGTCCTCATGGCGCTGCACTTTACCCATCGCGGGCGGGGACGTCGGGCACCGGGATGCGTGTCGGGGTGAACCGTAATCGGTTCAGCCCAGGATCAGTCCCGACGTCGGCACGCCCGTGCCCGCCGTCACGAGCACGTGCTCGACGTCGCTGACCTGGTTCACCGACGTGCCGCGCAGTTGGCGGACCCCCTCGGCGATTCCGTTCATCCCGTGGATGTAGGCCTCGCCGAGCTGGCCGCCGTGGGTGTTGATCGGCAGCCGGCCGCCGATCTCGATCGCCCCGCCGGCGACGAAGTCCTTGGCGTCGCCGCGCTCGCAGAATCCCAGCTCCTCCAGCTGGATCAGGGTGAACGGCGTGAAATGGTCGTAGAGCACGGCGGTCTGGACATCCGACGGCGTCAGCCCGGACTGGGCCCACAACTGGCGGCCGACCAGCCCCATCTCCGGCAGGCCGTCGAGTTCGGGACGGTAGTAGCTGACCATCGAGTACTGGTCGGAGCTGGAACCCTGGGCCGCGGCCTCGATGATCGCCGGGCGGTGTCGCAGGTCGCGGGCGCGCTCGGCCGAGGTCACCACGATCGCCACTCCCCCGTCGGTCTCCTGGCAGCAGTCCAGCAGCCGCAGCGGCTCGGCGATCCACCGCGAGTTCTGGTGGTCCTCGATGGTGATCGGCTTGCCGTAGAAATAGGCCTTCGGGTTGTTGGCCGCATGCCGGCGGTCGGCGACCGACACCGCACCGAAGTCGCGGCTGGTGGCGCCCGACAGGTGCATGTAGCGCCTGGCGATCATGGCCACCTGAGCGGCCGGTGTGGACAACCCGTGCGGGTAGGAGAACGAGTTGTCCACGCTGGTCGAGTCCGAGCCCTGGATCAGCCGCAATTGGACCTGCCCGAAGCGCATTCCCGAGCGCTCGTTGAAGGCCCGGTAGGCGACCACGCAGTCGGCGACCCCGGTGGCGACGGCGATCGCCGCCTGCTGGATCGTCGCGCATGCCGCCCCTCCGCCGTGATGAATCTTGGAGAAGAACTTCAGATCTCCCATCCCGGTGGCCCGGGCGACGGCGACCTCGGTGTTGGAGTCCATCGTGAAGGTGACCATGCCGTCGACGTCGGCGGGGGTGAGCCCGGCGTCGTCGAGGGCGTCGAGGACGGCTTCGGCGGCCAGTCGCAGCTCGCTGCGGCCGGAGTCCTTGGAGAAGTCGGTGGCACCGATTCCGGCGATGGCGGCCTTGCCGGAGAGCATCAGGCGCCGCCCAGGGTGAGCGTCCCGGTGGCGATGACGTGGTCGCCGAGGCTGTTGTTGCCGACGACCTTCACCGTCACCAGCCCGTCGGCGACCCCGGTGACCTCGCCGGTGAAGGTGACGGTGTCGTAGGCGTACCAGGGGACCCCGAGCCGCAGTGCGATGGACTTGACGACCGCGCCCGGTCCGGCCCAGTCGGTGAGATAGCGCTGGACCAGACCGGTGTCGGTGAGGATGTTGACGAAGATGTCCCTGGACCCCTTTGCCTGGGCCTTGTCCCGGTCGTGGTGGACATCCTGGTAGTCGCGGGTGGCTATCGCGGTGGACACGATGAACGTCGGGTCGCCGTAGATCGACAGTGCCGGAAGCTTCGTCCCGACCTCGACTGGCGGCGCGCTCATGCGGCGGGCTCCCAGGCGTACAGGGTCCAGGCCGGGCCGTCGTCGCCGGCCGGGAAGTCGATGTAGGCGACCTGCACGGGCATCCCGATCCGGACCTGGCCGGGGTCGACCCCGCGGAGCTCGCCCAGCATCCGCACCCCCTCCTCCAACTCGACCAGCGCGATCACGAACGGGCACGTGCGGCCCGGAATCTTCGGCGCGTGGTGGACCACGTAGCTGAAGACGGTGCCGCGCCCACTGGCGACGACGTAGTCGACCGGCGCCGAAGGATCCTGCCAGATCGCCGGCCTGGGCGGATGCTGCAGCGTGCCGTCCGGGCGTCGCTGAATCCGCAGTTCGTGCTCGTCGATGCCGTCGAAGAAGAACCGGGTGTCCCGGGAGGCTGCCGGCCGGATCATCATCGCGGGGTCGAGATCGGGCGGCACCGCGGTGACCGCGGGCTCCTCGCGGCCCCCGGGGATGAATTTCATGATCCGCCAGAGCATCTCGGCGACGTCCTCGTCGCCGACCTGCCAGGTGATCCGCTGCGTGATGAAGAACCCCTCGCCCAGCGCAGTCTGCTTCGGCCCGACGACGTCGGTCAGTTCGGCGGTGACGGTGACCTCCTCACCGGGACGCAGATAACGGTGGTAGGTCTGTTCGCAGTTGGTGGCGACGACCCCGATGTAACCGGCGTCGTCGAACAGACCGAGGATCCTGCCCAGCGGGTCGTCGTCGGCGCGCCCGCCGCCGAGGCCGGCCATGGTCCAGACCTGGATCATCGCCGGCGGTGCGACCACCCCGGGATGACCGGCGGCCCGGGCGGCGGCATCGTCGACGTAGATGGGATTGCGGTCGCCGATCGCATCCAGCCAGTGGTCGACCATCGGTTGGTTGACCGGGTGGCGGCCGCTGCGGGGCTTGCTCTTTCCCTCGGCCTTGATGCGTTCGGCGGCTTGCTGAATCTCCTCGATACCGGGCATCAACCGCTCATCACCGGGGAACCCTGGGGACACCGAGCCCCGCGGCCGCGACCTGCTCGCGCATCACCTCGTTCACCCCTCCCCCGAAGGTGATGACCAGGTTGCGCTTGGTCTGCGAATCGAGCCAGCCCAGCAACTCGGCGGTCTGCTCGTCGGCCGGATTGCCCCACCTGCCGACGATCTCCTCTGCCAACCGCCCGATCTGCTGGATGCGCTCGGTGGAGAACACCTTCGTCGCGGCCGCGTCGGCGATGTCGACGGTCTCGCCGGCGGCGGCCACCTGCCAGTTGAACAACTCGTTGATCCGCCAGACGGCCTTGATCTCGCCGAGGGCGCGGCGCACGTCGTCGCACTCCATCGGCACGATGCCGCTGGAACCGGGCTTGGCCGCCCAGGCGTGCACCCGGTCGTAGAGTGCGGCGACCTTGCCGGCCGGCCCGAGCATGACCCGCTCATGGTTCAGCTGGGTGGTGATCAGCCGCCAGCCCGCGTTCTCCTCACCGACGAGCATGTCGGCCGGTACCCGCACGTCGTTGTAGTAGGTGGCGTTGGTGTGGTGGGCACCGTCGGCGAGGATGATCGGCGTCCAGGAGTAACCCGGGTCGGAGGTGTCCACGATCAGGATCGAGATGCCCTTGTGCTTGGCTGCCTCCGGATCGGTGCGGCACGCCAGCCAGACGTAGTCGGCGTCGTGACCGCCGGTGGTCCAGATCTTCTGGCCGTTGACGACGTACTCGTCACCGCTGCGCACCGCCGAGGTGCGCAGCGACGCCAGGTCCGTGCCCGCCTCCGGCTCGGAGTACCCGATGGCGAAGTGCACCTCACCGGCCAGGATCGCGGGCAGGAACTTCTTCTTCTGCACCTCGGTGCCGTACTCCATCAGGGTCGGACCTACGGTCTGCAGCGTCACCGCGGGCAGCGGCACGTCGGCCCGGGCGGCCTCGTTGACGAACAACTGCTGCTCGACGGGACCGAATCCCAGCCCCCCGTACTCCTTCGGCCAGCCGACTCCCAGCTTGCCGTCGGAGCCCATCCGGCGGATCACCGCGCGGTAGGCCCGGCCGTGGCGGTCGACCTCCATCTCCCTGGCCTCCTCGGCGGAGATCAGGGTCGAGAAGTACTGCCGCAACTCGGCCTGCAGGTGGCGCTGCTCGGGGGTGAGTTCTATGTACATTGCGCTCCAACCAGGTCGAGGCGATGAGCCGGCCCGCCCACCAGGCGGGTCACGTCCTTGATCGCCGAGTAATAGCGGTGCATCGGGTAGGTGATGTCCATTCCCATCCCGCCGTGCAGGTGGTGACAGGTCTGCATCGCCGGGGGTGCGTTCGACGTCAGCCAGTAGGCCATGATGTCGAGATCCTCGTCGGCGTCGCGCCCTTCCGCCAGCCGCCACACCACCGACGCCGACGCCAGCGCGAGGGTGCGCGAGGTGATGTAGACCTCGGCCAACTGGGCGGCCACGCTCTGGAAGCTGGCCAGCGGGCGGCCGAACTGGTGGCGCTGGGAGGTGTAGTCGGCGGTCAGCCGCACCGCGCCGGCGACCAGACCGGCCGCGTAGGCGCCGA
The DNA here is from genome assembly GCA_964466565.1 of uncultured Mycobacterium sp. Classification (GTDB taxonomy): domain Bacteria; phylum Actinomycetota; class Actinomycetes; order Mycobacteriales; family Mycobacteriaceae; genus Mycobacterium. The sequence goes on along the minus strand of CAYXOM010000367.1, from coordinate 327 downwards.
TCGCGGCCATCGCGAGCTGATTGAGCCGGTGGACCTCCGCCCCGTGGAGGACGGCGTCTGGTTCGACGGACTTGAACTCGACGGCGAACTCCGCGCCGCCGGCCGACGTCGGAGTCTCGGTCAGCCGGACGCCTTCGGCCCGCGGCGAGACGGCGGCGATCCCGCCGTCGGTGCTGACCAGCATCCATACCGCCTGCGCGGCGTCGGCGACTGCCACCTTCGTTCCGGTGATCCGCCCGCCGGACAGGGCCGTCGCGGGCCGTTCGGGTAGCGCAGCGGCGGGCTCGTTCAGCGCGGCGGTCAGCAGCGCGCCGCCGGCAACCCCCT
>CAYXOM010000366.1:0-15691 GCA_964466565.1 uncultured Mycobacterium sp. | reverse complement strand
GCTCGGCCAGCCCGACGCGTCGTCGGTGGCCGAGAACCGCGGCGGGCAGTGTTCGGCGGCGGGGATGTACTGGCCGTTCGGGGTGGGCCTGGTCGGCTCGACGTTCTGGGTGGCTGACACCGGCAACCGCCGGGTGCTGGGCTGGCGCGGCGGCGTGCCCGACGCCGACCGCCCCGCCGACGTCGTCCTGGGTCAGCCCGACGCGCACGCCCGGTCGGAGAACCGGGGCGGCCCGGCCGGCGCGGCGAGTTTCCGCTGGCCCCACGACGTCACCGGCGACGACGACCTGCTGCTGGTCGCCGACGCCGGCGACCACCGGATCCTCGGGTGGTCACCGCCGCCGGACGCCGACCGCGACGCCGGGCTGGTGCTCGGTCAACCCGACTTCACCGGTTGCGAGGAGTGGCCCTACGGGCCGCACACCGCCGACCGCTTCCGGTTCCCGTATGCGGTGTGCCTGGACGGCGAGACCCTCGCGGTCGCCGACACCGCCAACAACCGCGTGCTGCTGTGGGATTCGATGCCGCAGGGCCCAATCGGCCGGGGGGCCGACCATGTGCTGGCCCAGCCCGATTTCAGCTCCAACGGCGAGAACCGCTGGACCGCGGTGCAGCGCGACACGCTGTGCTGGCCCTACGGGCTCTCGCTGTCCGGGGACACCCTGGCCGTCGCCGACTCCGGGAACAACCGGGTGATCCTCTGGTCGCGCACGTGAGGCCGCGCATCGTCCAGTCCGACGGCCAGATCGGCTTCTTCTGGGTCACCCCGGCCGGCGAGCCCGCCACGCTGCAGACCCTGGTCGTGGAACCGGGTGAGGACGAGGCCGACCGGCTGGTGGCCACCCATCTCGAAGCGCTCGACGACGCGCTGATCATCGCCGCGGAGCGGTTCGGGGAGATCCTCGGCGGCGGCCGCGCCCCGGCCGACGGAGACGAGCGCGACGACCTGCTGGAACTGCACCGCGCGCTGGACCGGCTGTGTTTCGAGTACGCCGCGGCCCTGGAGGCCACCGGGCTGCGCGCCGACCTGCGGGCCGGCAAGATCATCGGCACCGCGGCCCTGTTCTCGATCCGGGCCCGACAGCCGCTGGGCCTGCTCGGGCCGGCGCCGCTGGACGGCGAACTCGACGAACCCTCGATTGGGGTGGTCGGCGGTTACGGCGAGATGCAGCAGGTCGACCCGGACAAACCCTGGAAGGGCGGCCGATGGGTGGTGCGCACCGACGCCGGGCAGCGCTTCCCGCTGACCCTGTCGATGCTCCTGTTCGACAGTTCCGGCGCCAACAAGGAGGCGGCCCGCGCCGAGCACCGTGACGCGCTGGCCGCCGTCGTCGCCGCTGCCGGGCTCCCCGGCGCCGACCCGATGGCGGTGACCTGTGCGCTGGACTGGCTCCTCTACGACTGGCTGATGGCCCACCGGGAAGGACCGGACAGCGCCGAGATCGTCTTCCCCCGGGGCTACGACGACGCTGCCGCGCTGGTGGTGTCGGCCGCGGCGGCCTCGGTGGGCGCCCGCGCCACCTTCGACCCGGGACTGGTGCTCGGGGTGCCGCGCGGCGGAGGTTGCTGACTGCGCCTCAGGTGATCTCGGCGGTGGAGCGGGGGAAACCGCCGCCCTGCGGGAACAGCGGGAACACCACGTCGTCGAGCTTCTCGGCGTCGCCGGCGGTCCGGTTGACCGTCGCGCCCCAGATGTTGCCGTCCGGCGACACCGCCAGTGCCCAGGCGTGCCCGTGCCTGTCCTGGCGGACGACCTCGGGTTCATCGGTGACCGCGCCCGAGGCCGGGGACAGCCGGACCGCCACCGTCTGCTTGGTGTTGACCAGGTTGACCAGGATCGTGCCCTCCAGTGCCGCGCACCCGGCCACCCCCGGACGGTCCGGGAAGGTCCACACCACGCTCGCCTGCCCGTCCGGGCCGATGCGCTGCAGGCGGTCCCCGGCGGGGGCGCGGTCGGTGACGTAGAGCGACTTGTCGATCGGGTCCAGGCACATATCACCGCCGGCGCCCAGGCCCGACAGCGCGGTGGTCGGCGGAGCCTGATCCACCGTCGTCGGCTGCTCGATGCGGATCACTTTGCCCGCCAGCGATCTCGGGTCGGCGGCCAGTCCCGGGTCGCCCGCGTCGCCGGTCTGCACCACCAGGGTCGTCGGGCTGGTGAACAGCAATGAGCCGGAGTTGCCGACGGCTCCCTTGGGAATGCCGGTCAGCAGGTCCTTGGGGGTGTCGCCGTCGGCGATCCGGACCACCCGGTTGTCGGTGGGGGTGCTGATGTAGGCGTACATCAGCCGGTCCTGGGAGTACGTCGGCGACAGCGCGATGTCCATCAGCCCGCCGTCGCCGCTGCCGTCGACCGGGATCGTGGTCCGCACCGTCGGCTCGGCGCTCACCGAGACCTCCTTGACCACCCCGGTGGTGCGCTCGGCCACCAGGGCCGTCTTGCCGGTGATCCCCATCAACAGGCCGCTGGTGCTTTCCAGACAGCCCTGCATCACCCCCGGCGCGGGGCACTCCTTCGGGAACGGCTTGGCCGGCAGCGGCGGCGGGGGCGGGGGCGTGGACTTGGGTCCCGGCATGAGGTCGGGGGGCTCGGTGAACGGCTGCGACACCGCGTTGTCGAATCGCGCGCAGCCGGTGGCGACCAGCATGGCCGCGCCCACGGCGGCCACCGCGGCGCGGGCGAGCCGACGGTTCCACATGCTGGCCAGGTTACGGACAGCGCGGCGTCCTTCGCCACGTCACCCCCGGCGCCCGCCGGCCGCCGACCCGGTGTCGGCGGGGGCCGGGAAACCCGGGTTTGCCCATATCTTGGCCCTACGCTGGTCAACGTGACAGCGCAGAGTCCCGATCCCGGCTGGCAGCGTCCGGAGGACGCCCCGGCGCGGCCCGCGTCGGCCCGGGTGGTCGACCCGGAGGAGGACGTGGGGTCGGCGGGCTACGCCGGCGGCGATCTCGAGACCACCCGGATCCCGCCGCTGGGGGTGTCGCCCAGTCCGCTGATCGCGGCCTCGCCCTCGAGCGCGGACTCCGCCGGCTTCGGGGTGCTGGGCGAACCCGAGGCGCTGCCCTACGCCCCGGCGCCGCCGGTGGCGGCCGGACCGGTGGAGATCGCGCCCGGCGACGCCGAGATCAGGGCCGCCGGCCGGCGCGGCACCCAGGACCTGGGCCTGCTGGTCCTGCGGGCGGCGCTGGGTGCGGTGCTCATCTCCCACGGCCTGCAGAAGGCCTTCGGCTGGTGGGGCGGCGACGGTCTGGAGGGCTTCCGGGCCACCCTCACCGAAGCCGGCTACCAGCACGCCGGGCTGCTGACCTACCTCGGCGCCGGAGCCCAGATCGCCGCCGGGGTGTTGCTGGTGCTGGGCTTGTTCACCCCGCTGGCCGCGGCCGGGGCGCTGGCCCTTCTGGTCAACGGCGTGCTGATCGCCGCCGAAACCCAGCGGCGCGAGGGGGCGCTGTTCCTCTTCGGCCCGGGCGGCTTGGAGGGCCCGTTGGTGCTGACCGCCCTGGCCGCCGCGATCGTCCTGGCCGGGCCGGGCCGCTACGGGTTCGACGCGGGTCGGGGGTGGGCGCGGCGGCCGTTCGTCGGCTCCCTGCTCGCCCTGCTCGCCGGTGCCGGCGGTGGCGTCGCGCTGTGGTTCTTCCTCAACGGCGCCAACCCGCTGGCCTGACGCCCCGGGGCCGGCTACCGCCGGTAGGGGTTGGGGACCTTGCCGCCGCTGGCGGCGGTCAGCCGGGGCAGGGTCGCGAACGTCACCGCCGGGAGTGTGGCGCGGGTGCCGTCGGCGCAGCACGCCCTCGCCCAGCCGCCGCGGTCGAACCGCAGCCCCTCGATGTCGCCCCACCCCAGCCTGCGGTGGCCGAACAGGCCGCGCGCGGTCACCGTGTCGCGGTCGGCGACGGTGCGCAGGCGCACGACGGCGGCCGACAGCCCGGCCGGCACCACCAGCAGCGCCAGCGCCCAGATGCCGAACACCGGGATGAAGACCAGCAGGCCCACCGCCGCCAGCAACGACACCAGGTGTGCCATCGGCGAGATCCGGATCACCGTCGGCGCGCTCTGCGCGTCGGGGTCGTCGGGCATGGGTGCATCATGGCACGCGGCGCCGGATTTGACGGCTGACCTGTGTCAAGGCTAATCTTCGGGGCATGCAGGTCGGCGAAGCTCTCGTAGTAGGCCAGCGCGCTGGTGCCGCGTGGGCCCGCAGCCGGGTCTGACCGCACGCACCAGCGCGCCACCCTCGTACAGCCGCCGACGCTGACGGGGGTTTTTTGTTGCCCTGACCGACCGATGACCCGACCACCAGAACTCGACGCAGAGGAACCGACGTGAGCGCACCCGCCACCCGAGCCGCCGAGACATCGGCGGAGCCCAGCAACGGCGCCCCGCACCACCGCAACGGCCACCCGTCGCGGCGGGTTCCGCCGCAGCAGATGACCGGGGCCGAGGCGGTCGTGCGGTCACTGGAGGAACTCGGTGCCGACCTGATCTTCGGCATCCCCGGCGGTGCCGTGCTGCCGGTCTACGACCCGCTGTTCGACTCCGAGCAGCTGCGCCACGTGCTGGTCCGCCACGAGCAGGGCGCCGGGCACGCCGCCAGCGGCTACGCGCACGCCACCGGCCGGGTGGGGGTCATGATGGCCACTTCGGGTCCGGGAGCGACGAATCTGGTCACCCCACTGGCCGACGCGCAGATGGACTCCGTGCCCGTGGTCGCCATCACCGGGCAGGTCGGCCGGACGCTCATCGGCACCGACGCCTTTCAGGAGGCCGACATCACCGGGCTGACCATGCCGATCACCAAGCACAACTTCCTGGTGCGCGACGGCGACGACATTCCGCGGGCGCTGGCCGAGGCGTTTCACATTGCGTCGACCGGAAGGCCTGGCGCCGTCCTGGTCGACATCCCCAAGGACGTGCTGCAGGGCCCGTGCACCTTCTCCTGGCCGCCGCAGCTGCAACTGCCCGGTTACAAACCCAACACCAGGCCGCACAGCCGCCAGATTCGGGAGGCCGCCAAGCTGATCGCCGCCGCCCGCAAGCCGGTGCTCTACGTCGGCGGCGGGGTGATCCGGGGTGAGGCGACTACCGAACTGGCCGAACTGGCCGAGTTGACCGGCATCCCGGTGGTCACCACCCTGATGGCGCGCGGCGCCTTCCCGGACAGCCACCCCCAGAACCTGCGGATGCCGGGCATGCACGGCACGGTGGCCGCGGTGGCCGCACTGCAGCGCAGCGACCTGCTGATCACCCTCGGTGCCCGCTTCGACGACCGGGTCACCGGCAAGCTGTCCACCTTCGCCCCCGAGGCCAAGGTGATCCACGCCGATATCGACCCGGCGGAGATCGGCAAGAATCGCCCCGCCGATGTGCCGATCGTCGGCGACATCAAGGCCGTCCTGACCGATCTGGTCGACATGCTGCGCCGCCGGCCCGGCGGCGACGACCGGATCGGCAACGAGGGTGTCGAGGATCCCGACCTCGCGCCGTGGTGGGCCTACCTGAACAACGTTCGCGAGACCTACCCGCTGAGCTACGGCCCGCAGTCCGACGGCAGCCTGTCCCCGGAATACGTCATCGAGCAGTTGGGCAAGATCGCCGGCCCGGACGCGATCTACGTCGCCGGGGTGGGCCAGCACCAGATGTGGGCCGCGCAGTTCATCTCCTACGAGAAGCCGCGCACCTGGCTGAACTCCGGGGGGCTGGGCACCATGGGCTATGCGATTCCGGCGGCCATGGGCGCCAAGATGGCGTGCCCGGACACCGAGGTCTGGGCCATCGACGGCGACGGCTGCTTCCAGATGACCAACCAGGAACTGGCCACCTGCGCGGTGGAGGGCGTGCCGATCAAGGTGGCGCTGATCAACAACGGCAACCTGGGCATGGTGCGCCAGTGGCAGACGCTGTTCTACGGCGAGCGTTACTCCAACACCGACCTGGCCACCCACAGCCAGCGCATCCCCGACTTCGTCAAACTGGCCGAGGCGATGGGCTGCGTCGGGCTGCGCTGCGAGCGGGAGGAGGACGTCGTCGACGTGATCAACCAGGCGCGCGCGATCAACGACCGCCCGGTGGTGATCGACTTCATCGTCGGAGCGGACGCTCAGGTGTGGCCGATGGTGGCCGCCGGGACCGGCAACGACGAGATCATGGCCGCCCGCAACATCCGGCCGCTGTTCGACGAGGACAACTCCGAGGGGCGCGCCTGATGCCGGCTCCCACGACACGGACGGTCACCCACACGCTGTCGGTCCTGGTCGAGGACAAGCCCGGCGTGCTGGCGCGGGTGGCCGCGCTGTTCTCCCGGCGGGGGTTCAACATCGAGTCCCTGGCGGTGGGGCCCACCGACGTCAAGGACATGTCGCGGATGACCATCGTCGTCACCGCCGAGGAGACCCCGCTGGAGCAGATCACCAAACAGCTCAACAAGCTGATCAACGTGATCAAGATCGTCGAGCAGGACGACGCCAACATGGTGGCCAGGCATCTGGCGCTGATCAAGGTCCGCGCCGACTCCGGTAGCCGCGGTCAGGTCATCGAGGCGGTGAACCTCTTCCGCGCCAAGATCATCGACGTGTCCAACGAGTCGCTGACCGTGGAGGCGACCGGTACCCAGGAGAAGCTCGACGCGCTGCTTCGGGTTCTCGAGCCCTACGGTATCCGCGAGACCGTGCAATCCGGCGTGGTGGCGCTGTCGCGCGGGCCGCGCGGGATGACGGCCTCGAAGTAACCGAACCGACAACAGCCAGACGAACACACCCAGAAGGAATCCAGTGGCAATCGAGATGTTCTACGACGACGACGCCGACCTGTCGGTCATTGCCGGCCGCAAGGTCGGGGTGATCGGCTACGGCAGTCAGGGCCACGCGCACTCATTGAGCCTGCGCGACTCCGGCGTCCAGGTGAAGGTCGGCCTCAAGGAGGGCTCCAAGTCTCGAGCGAAGGCGCAGGAGCAGGGCCTGCAGGTCGATACCCCCGCCGAGGTCGCCACGTGGGCCGACGTGATCATGCTGCTGGCCCCCGACACCGCCCAGGCCGAGATCTTCCGCAACGACATCGAGCCCAACCTGAAAGACGGCGACGCGCTGTTCTTCGGCCACGGCCTGAACATCCATTTCGGCCTCATCAAGCCGCCCGCCGACGTCACCATCGGCATGGTCGCCCCCAAGGGTCCCGGTCACCTGGTGCGCCGGCAGTTCGTCGACGGCAAGGGGGTGCCCTGCCTGGTCGCGATCGAGCAGGACCCGACCGGCAACGGCCTGGCGCTGGCGCTGTCCTACGCCAAGGCCATCGGCGGCACCCGCGCCGGGGTGATCAGGACCACCTTCAAGGACGAAACCGAGACGGACCTGTTCGGCGAGCAGGCCGTTCTGTGCGGCGGCACCGAGGAACTGGTCAAGACCGGCTTCGAGGTGATGGTCGAGGCCGGCTACGCCCCCGAGTTGGCCTACTTCGAGGTGCTGCACGAGCTCAAGCTGATCGTGGACCTGATGTACGAGGGCGGGATCGCCCGGATGAACTACTCGGTGTCGGACACCGCGGAGTTCGGCGGCTACCTGTCGGGCCCGCGGGTGATCGACGCCGACACCAAAAAGCGGATGCAGCAGATCCTGGCCGACATCCAGGACGGCTCCTTTGTCAAGCGCCTGGTGGCCAACGTCGAGGGCGGCAACTCCGAGCTGGAGGGTCTGCGCAAGCGCAACGCCGAGCACCCCATCGAGGTCACCGGCGCCAAGCTGCGCAAGCTGATGAGCTGGGTGGACCGGCCGATCACCGAGACGGCGTAGCCGTCCTCGAAACCGCGGCCACGCCGGGGGCGTTCGAGAAAACCCCCACGTGGCTGCAGTTCGGTTGGAGTGGAAGCTCAGACTGTCGGCTTTCGTTGTAGCCGTCCGGCTGGCCGGTCGACGGCGTCCGGTGCTCAGGATGCAGCATTCGAATTCGGCCGGACGCAGACAGCCGAGTTGGACTTTGCTGTACTCGGGCCCCCCTCCGCACGGAGCAGCAAAATGACTCACGCGTTGACTCCGGTAGGTAGCTTGACTGATCTGATGTACGTTGCGCAACATTGTCAACTAACGGTAGGTTCACATGGCGATGACTCGGACGGGACGGGGACTGTCGGTGGCGGAATTCAGCAGGGTGCGCAACGGATACGAACCGTCGGCGGTCGATGACGTGCTCAGCGAGATGGTGTACGCCCAACGGGGCCTCGAGAACGAGGTCGCCACTCTGCGAACGCAACTGTCGGAGGCGTCCGATCAGGTCGCCCACCTCCGGCAACAGCTGGGCGAATCCTCGTCGGAACTGGTCCGACTCCAGAGCGAACGCGCTTCGCTGGCTGAGACCTCGCACGCCCCCCAGGCGATGACCGATCGGATCGCGAAAATGCTGCGGGTCGCCGTCGACGAGGTCTCGGAGATGCAGTACGAGGCTCGCCTGGAGGTCGAGTCCATGATCGCCGGCGCGCAGGCGGAGGCCGACGCCACCCGGACGCAGGCCCGGCAGCACCTGGCGGAGTTGGCGGCGCGCCAGCGCGCCATGGAGACCGAATACGCCGAGGTGATGAGCAGGGCCCGCGACGAGGCGGCGCGCCTCGTCGCCCAGGCGGTCAGCGAGTCCGAGCGGATGCGCGGAGTCGAGGCCCTGCGGCGGCAGCAGGCCGAGGAGGAGCTGAACGCGGAGCTGTCCCGACTACGCCGGGAGACCGAGGCCAGGGTCGAGGAGCAGTTGCGGACCACCGCCCAGGAGTGCGAGGTGCGCATCCTCGACGCCAAGTCCGAGTCCGAGCGGCGTCTGCGAGTCGTCAACGAGCAGATCGACCGGCGCCTGCAGGAAACGCGTCAGGCCCTCGAGGACATCAGCCAGAAGCGCATCGGGGTGCTCGAGCAACTGATGGAGGTTCACGGCTCTCTCGAGTCAATTCCGGCGATTCTGCAGAACGCCTACCAGGAGGCCAGCGTCATCCCCGAATCCGGTATCGCGTTGACCTCCCGGATGAACGGCCACGGCCACGACGGCGACGCATCGGCGGGCGACGACGAGATGGTCGTGCGATTCGAGGGCGAGCAGGAGATTTCGACCCCCGAGTACGAGGGGACCTCCTAGGCAGCGGGCGCCAGGTCCGGCACGGGCAGGCCGAACTCGCGGCGCAGTACCGTGCGGGCGGCGTAGTACCCGCTCATCCCGTGCACGCCGCCGCCGGGCGGGGTCGCCGACGAGCACAGGTAGGCCTTCGGGATAGGGGTCGTCCAGGGATTCGCCCGCGGGGTCGGCCCGAGCAGGGCGTGTCCGAGGGTGTTGCCGCCCACCCCGATGTCCCCGCCGACGTAGTTGGCGTTGTGCGCGCTCATCTGTGAGGCCGGCACCGAGCGTGCGGCCAGGACGATGTCGGTGAAGCCCGGTGCGAAACGCTCCAGCACCGCGGTGATCGCGGCGGTCTGGTCGACCGAGGACCCCGCGGGCACGTGCGCGTAGGTCCACAACGGCCGTCGGCCTTGGGCGTCGATCCGACTCGGGTCGGCGACCCAGGACTGCGCGGCCAGAATCATCGGCCAGTCGGCGTGCCGGCCGGCGGCGATCTCCCGTTCGGCGTGGCCCATCTGCTGGCGGGTGCCGCCCAGATGCAGAGTGGGCACCGCCGCAAGTCGCTCGTCGGACCACGGGATGTCGCCGGAGAGAACAAAGTCCACCTTCGCCGCCCCGGGTCCGTAGCGATATCGGCGCAGCGAACGGGCATACCGGCTCGGTAGGGTCGTGCCGTAGATGTCCAGAAGTGCGGTGGGCGCGGTGTCGTAGAGCACCACTCCCGACGGGGGCGAGGTCACCTCGGCGTTGGCCTCCAGCACGCCGCCGTGCGCCCGCAGGTCGGCGATCATCGCGTCCGCGATCGCCTGACTGCCGCCCACCGGCACCGGCCAGCCCACCGTGTGTCCCAAAGTCGCCAGCAGCAGCCCGGCGCCGGCGGCCACGAACGAGGGCATCCGCGAAATCGTGTGCGCGGCAACGCCGGTGAACAGCGCGCGGGCGTCCTCGCCGCGAAGCGCCCCCCACGCCGGGGTGCCCTGCCCGAGCACCCGCTGCCCCAGCAGCGCCGCGGCCGGGAGGTCGGCGGGCAGCGACCGCTTGTCGCCGATCAGGAACGCCACCACCTCCTCGCCGCGCTCGACCAGGGGGCCCAGCAGATGCCGCCACGACGCGGGATGTTCCAGCCCCGAGCAGGTGCGCTCCAGGTCGCGGTGGGCCAGCGCGGCCGGCCGGTCGGGTAGCGGATTGGCGTAGGACACCTCCGGCACTGCCAGCCCCACACCGCGCGCCCGCAGGTCGAACTCGGCGAAGAACGGTGAGGCCAGTGCCAGCGGATGGATCGCCGAGCAGATGTCGTGGCGGACGCCGAACTCGGGATCGGGCAGTGAGCGCGCCCCGCCGCCCAGGGTGGGCTGGGCCTCGAGCACCCGGACCCTCAACCCGGCGCGGGCGCAGATCACCGCCGCGGCCAGGCCGTTGGGGCCGCTGCCGACGACGCTGACGTCCATCAACTGATTACACCCCATTAGTCTGTCCGCGTGAGTCTTCCCGTTGTGCTGATCGCCGACAAGCTTGCCGAATCCACCGTCGCCGCTCTCGGAGACGCCGTCGAGGTCCGTTGGGTGGACGGTCCGGACCGGTCCGAGCTGCTCGCGGCCGTCGCCGACGCGGACGCGCTGCTGGTGCGCTCGGCCACCACCGTCGACGCCGAGGTGATCGCGGCGGCGCCGAAGCTGAAGATCGTCGCCCGCGCCGGTGTGGGCCTGGACAACGTCGACGTCGAGGCGGCCACCGCCGCGGGCGTGCTGGTGGTCAATGCGCCCACCTCCAACATCCACAGCGCCGCCGAGCATGCGATGGCCCTGCTGCTGTCGGCGGCCCGCCAGATCCCGGCCGCCGACGCCACGCTGCGCGAGCACACCTGGAAGCGCTCGTCGTTCAGCGGCACCGAGATCTACGGAAAGACCGCCGGGGTGGTGGGCCTGGGGCGGATCGGCCAGCTGGTCGCCGCGCGGCTGGCCGCCTTCGGCGCCCACGTGATCGCCTTCGACCCCTACGTTCCGCCAGCCCGCGCCGCCCAGCTGGGCATCGAGCTGCTCAGCCTCGACGAGGTCCTCGCCCGGGCCGACTTCATCTCGGTTCACCTTCCCAAGACCAAGGAGACCGCGGGGTTGCTGGGCGCCGAGGCGCTGGCCAAGACCAAGCCCGGGGTAATCATCGTCAACGCCGCGCGCGGCGGGCTGATCGACGAGGCGGCGCTGGCCGAGGCGATCAAGCGCGGCCAGGTGCGCGGCGCGGGCCTGGACGTCTTCGCCACCGAACCGTGCACCGACAGCCCGCTCTTCGAGCTGCCCGAGGTGGTGGTGACCCCGCACCTGGGCGCATCGACCGCCGAGGCCCAGGACCGGGCCGGCACCGACGTGGCCGCCAGCGTGCGGTTGGCGCTGGCCGGGGAGTTCGTCCCCGACGCGGTCAACGTCGGCGCCGGTGCGGTCAGCGAGGAGGTCGCCCCCTGGCTGGATCTGGTCCGCAAGCTAGGGCTGCTGGTCGGGGTGCTGGCCACCGAAGCGCCGGAGAGCCTGTCGGTGCGGGTGGCGGGGGAGTTGGCCGCCGAGGACGTCGCGGTGCTGAAACTGTCGGCATTGCGCGGCTTGTTCTCGACGATGACCGACCAGCAGGTGACCTTCGTCAACGCCCCCGCACTGGCCGCCGAGCGCGGACTGGCCACCGAGTGCGTCACGGTCAGCGAGAGCCCCAACCACCGCAGCCTGGTCGACGTCCGGGTGGTGGGGCCGGACGGCTCCTCGGCCAACGTTGCGGGCACGCTGTCGGGGCCGGCGCTGGTGGAAAAGATCGTTGGGATCAACGGGCGCAGTTTCGACCTGCGCGCCGAGGGGGTGAACCTCGTCCTGCACTACACCGACCAGCCGGGCGCGCTGGGCAAGATCGGCACCTTGCTGGGGGAGGCGGGGGTCAACATCGAGGCGGCCCAGCTGAGCCAGGACACCAGCGGGCAGGGTGCGACGGTGATGCTGCGACTCGACCGCGACGTGCCGGCCCAGGTGCGCACCGCGATCCGCGCCGCCGTCGCGGCGACCACCCTGGAAGTGGTGGACCTGTCGTGAGACTGGCGGTGATCGCCGGCGATGGAATCGGCCCGGAAGTCGTCGGCGAGGCGTTGCGGGTGCTCGACGTGGTGCTGCCCGGCGTCGAGAGGACCGAATACGATCTCGGCGCCCGGCGGTACCGCGACACCGGCGAGGTGCTGCCCGACGGAACGGTCGACGAACTGCGCGGCCACGACGCGATCCTGCTCGGCGCGATCGGTGACCCGTCGGTGCCGCCCGGCCTGCTCGAGCGCGGCCTGCTGCTGGCGATCCGCTTCGCCCTGGACCACCACGTCAACCTGCGCCCGGGACGGCTCTACGAGGGGGTAGCCGGTCCGCTGGCCGGCGACCCGCGGATCGACTTCGTCGTGGTGCGCGAGGGCACCGAGGGTCCCTACACCGGGACCGGCGGCTCGATCCGCACGGGCACCGTCCACGAGGTGGCCACCGAGGTCAGCCTCAACACCGCGTTCGGGGTGACCAGGGTGGTGCGCTACGCCTTCGACACCGCACGGGCCCGGCGCAAGCACCTCACCCTGGTGCACAAGACCAACGTGCTGTCCTTCGCCGGGGGCCTGTGGTCTCGCGTCGTCGCCGAGGTCGGCGCGGACTACCCCGACGTCGAGGTCGCCTACCAGCACATCGATGCCGCGACCATCCACCTGGTGACCGACCCCGGCCGCTTCGACGTCATCGTCACCGACAACCTGTTCGGCGACATCATCACCGACCTCGCCGCGGCGGTCTGCGGCGGGATCGGCCTTGCCGCCAGCGGCAACATCGACGCGACCGGCGTCAATCCGTCGATGTTCGAACCCGTCCACGGCAGTGCCCCCGACATCGCCGGCCAGGGTCTGGCGGACCCGACCGCGGCGGTGATGAGCGTGTCGCTGCTGCTGGGCCATCTCGGCGAGGATGCCGCGGCCGCGCGGATCGACAAGGCCGTCGCCGGGCATCTGGCCACCCGCGGGCCGGCGGTGCTGCCGACCGCGGAGGTGGGGCAGCGGATCCTGGCGCGGCTGTGATGCGGTTGGGCCGCGTCGCCAGCCCCGACGGGGTGGCCTTCGTCAGCATCGAGGGGGAGGGAGACGACGCCGCCGCCCGCGAGATCGCCGAGCACCCCTTCGGCGACCCCACCTTCACCGGGCGTTCGTGGCCGCTGTCGGAGGTGCGCCTGCTGGCACCCATCCTGGCCAGCAAGGTGGTCTGCATGGGCAAGAACTACGCCGCCCACATCGAGGAGATGGGCGCCACCACCGGACCCGCGCCGGAGGACCCGGTGATCTTCCTCAAGCCCAACACCGCGATCATCGGACCCGGCGTGCCGATCCAGTTGCCCGCCGGCGCCTCCCCGGTGCACCACGAGGGGGAACTCGCGGCGGTGATCGGCCGGCCGTGCAAGGACGTCCCGGCGTCCGGCGCGGCGGAGGTCATCCTGGGCTACACGATCGCCAACGACGTCTCGGCGCGCGACCAGCAGCGCGCCGACGGGCAGTGGACCCGGGCCAAGGGCCACGACACCTTCTGTCCGGTGGGGCCCTGGATCGTCACCGACCTCGACCCGTTCGACCTGCAGATCCGCACCGAGGTCAACGGAGAGCTCCGCCAGCACAGCCGGACCTCGCTGATGATCCACGACATCGGTGCGATCGTGGAGTGGATCAGTGCGGTGATGACGCTGCTTCCCGGGGACCTGATCCTCACCGGCACCCCGGCGGGGGTCGGGCCGCTGGAGGACGGCGACGTCGTCAGCGTCAGCATCTCCGGGATCGGCACCCTGACCAACCCCGTCGTGCGGAAGGCGCGGTGATGACGGCGCCGGATCATCGGGTGCGGGTGCGGTTCTGCCCGTCCCCGACCGGCACGCCGCACGTCGGGCTGGTGCGCACCGCGCTGTTCAACTGGGCCTACGCCCGGCACACCGGCGGCGACTTCGTGTTTCGCATCGAGGACACCGATGCCGCCCGCGACAGTGAGGAGAGCTACGCGGCGATCCTCGACGCCCTGCGCTGGCTGGGTCTGGACTGGGACGAGGGTCCTGAGGTCGGCGGCCCGCACGCACCCTACCGGCAGTCCCAGCGCGGCGAGCTCTACCGCGAGGTGATCGCCAGTCTGGTCGAGTCCGGGGAGGCCTACCCGGCGTACTCCACTCCCGAGGAGGTCGAGGCGCGGCATCTGGCCGCCGGCCGCAGTCCCAAACTCGGCTACGACAACTTCGACCGCGACCTTACTGGAGAGCAGCGCGCGGCCTACGAGGCGCAGGGGCGCACGCCGGTGCTGCGGCTGCGCATGCCCGACGCCGACATCAGCTGGCACGACCTGGTGCGCGGTGAGACGACGTTCGCGGCGGGTGCAGTGCCCGACTTCGCTCTGACCCGCGCCTCCGGTGACCCGCTCTACACCCTGGTCAACCCGGTCGACGACGCCGTGATGAAGATCACCCACGTGCTGCGCGGCGAGGACCTGCTGCCGTCCACGCCCCGGCAGATCGCCCTCCACCGCGCGCTGATCCGAATCGGGGTGGGCCAGCGGGTCCCCGAATACGCCCACCTGCCGACCGTGCTGGGCGAGGGCACCAAGAAGCTGTCGAAGCGCGACCCGCAGTCCGACCTGTTCCTGCACCGCGACCGCGGGTTCATTCCCGAGGGGCTGCTGAACTACCTGGCGCTGCTGGGGTGGGGGATCGCCGAGGACCGCGACCTGTTCACCCTCGATGAGATGGTGGCCGCCTTCGACGTCGTCGACGTCAACTCCAATCCGGCCCGGTTCGACCAGAAGAAGGCCGACGCGATCAACGCCGAGCACATCCGCCGGCTCGATCCAGCCGACTTCGCCGCCCGCTTGCGCGCGTTCTTCGAGACCCACGGTCATCGCACCGGACTCGACGACGCTGACTTCACCACCGCCGCCGCTCTGGTGCAGACCCGCGTCGTGGTGCTCTCCGAGGCCTGGGATCTGCTGCGCTTCCTCGACGAGGACAGCTTCGGCATCGACGAACGAGCGGCGGCCAGGGAACTCGGGCAGGACTCCGCCGGGGTGCTCGACTCCGCACTCGGGGCCCTCGACGGCCTCGACTCCTGGCGCGCCGAGCGGATCGAGTCAACGCTCAAGGGAGTGCTGATCGACTCTCTGGGCCTCAAGCCGCGCAAGGCCTTCGGGGCGATCCGGGTCGCGGTCACCGGCGCGCTGGTCAGCCCGCCGCTGTTCGAGTCGATGCAGTTGCTCGGCCGCGATCGCAGCATGCGCCGGCTGCGTCAGGCCCGCGACGGGGTGGCGGGCGGTCTTTGGTAATCTGCTCTGCGTCATGCGCGCGGTCCGGAATAGCCGGAATAGTTGGTCCTGAGCAGCAGTTATAGGCCTGCGATGGGGTATGGTGTAATTGGCAACACAGCTGATTCTGGTTCAGCCATTCTAGGTTCGAGTCCTGGTACCCCAGCAATTATGGCGGCATCTCCGGCTGAGTTATGCTGCCAGACCGGAACGAGTTCTAGCCCCCGTCGTCTAGCGGCCTAGGACGCCGCCCTCTCACGGCGGTAGCGTGGGTTCGAATCCCATCGGGG
>CAYXOM010000365.1:0-3958 GCA_964466565.1 uncultured Mycobacterium sp. | reverse complement strand
CGGCTCCCGGCGGCTACCCCCCGCCGCCGGCCGGCTACCCGCCGCCCCCGGCGCCCTACGGCCAGCCCGGCGGGTATCCCCCGCCGCCGGCCGGGTGGGGTGCCGTCCGGCCGGGCGGCCTGGGTGTGCGGTTCGGCGCCCGCATCATCGACGGCCTGCTGGTCGGACTGGTCGCCGGGCTTGCCTCGCTGCTCTTCGGCGTCAGCGACAACATCATGGTCACCGGGCTCTTCTCCGGGGTCCTGCTGTTCGCCTACTTCGTGGCCATGGAGGTCAGCCAGGGCCGCTCGCTGGGCAAGGCGATGCTGGGCCTGAGCGTGCGCGGCCCCGGCGGGGCGCCCAAGCCGGACCTCAAGCAGTCCGCAATCCGCAACTCGTTCACCCTGCTGACCGTCGTCCCCTACATCGGCGGCCTGCTGGCGGTGATCGCCTACCTGGTGATCGCGGTGACCATCAGCAACAGCCCGACCAAGCAGGGCAAGCACGACGAACTGGCCGGCGGGACCCAAGTCGTCAAGAACTGAGCCGGCTGCGGTTCCACTCCAGCCAGCCCACCCCCCGGCGGCCGTCTGCGGTTGCCACGGCCGCCCAGGCCCGCGGGAAGAGGCTGACCCGGCCGTCGGGGGCGACCAGTCGCACCGGCGCGTGGCCGCGCGGGTCGATCTCGGCGGACACCGGGCCCGGCTCGAAGGTCAGCGTCGCGTCGGCCGGCAGCCCGTCGTCGGCGAACTCCGAGCGCGCGGTCACCGAGGTGGCGGGCACCAGCGCTTCGCCGGACCGCTGCAGGTAACCCACGCTCATCGGCTCCACACCGGGGATCCGCAAGTCCACCCCGTGCAGGTGGGTCCCGTCGTCGAGGTGGATCGCGCTCCACACCCAGTCCATGCTCCACCAGTCCCGCACTCCGTAGGAATGGTCGCGCTGCCCCGGCGCGGCGGCGAGATCGAACGTGGCACCGGCGGCGACCACCGAACCCGTGACCGCACAGGGGATCTCGTACCGGGGCGTGACCTGGTAACCGAACGGCACGCCCTCCGTCCGCCAGTGCAGATCCAGCTCGAGTTCCGCCGGGCGGCCGCGCGCGCCGGCCACCAGCAGACCTGCCGGGTCGTCGTAGGAGGACGCCGGTCCCCGCACGGCGACCCGGTAATCCCGCAGCGCCTCGACGGGGCCGTGACGCATCTCGATGGCCCCGCTGACCACCTCACCCGGGTCCGGCGGCAGCGGCGCGTGGAAGTCCACCAACGCCACGGTCGGCATGGCCGGCCCGCACACCAGCGCGTTGATCCAGGCCACGTCCTGGTTCGGCATCAGACCCAGCCGGATCCAGCCGCCGATCCCCGCGGCCTCGTCGACGAAGTCGAAGTACCAGCTCTCACTCCACAGCGGCTCGGGGCCGGGCGGGTGGGCGCCCTCCTCGACCGGGTCGACCGGCGCCGTCACGAGGGCAGCACCTCCAGCGCGCCGGTGTCGACGACGTGTCCGGCATGGCGCTCCAGCATCGTCATGAACATCGTGTCGCCCCGCTCGGTCTGGGCCGCCAGCATCGAGGAGACGATCACCATCATCACCCCGAAGAAGCTCTGCCGCCGCACTCCCTCGCGCACCTCGTCGATCCCGACCGGGGAGTCCGGGCCCAGCCCTCGGTGGTAGGCCGACAGCAGCGCGTCGTAGTGCGCCCGGCGATCCCCGCTGGGCAGCGCACAGCCCAGGAAGTAGGCCACGTCGGTCATCGCCGGACCCCAGGTTACGGTCTGCCAGTCCACCACGGTCAGATCCCGCAGCGAGCCCGGCCGCCCGAAGAGCATGTTGTCCAGGCGGTAGTCGCCGTGGACCAGGCCCTGCACCCGCCCGGGGGCGCTCTCCTCGGCGGCGTAGGCGTCGAACGCCGCCACGAAGCGCCGGCCGACCTCGCGCTGCTCGGCGCTGACCTGCGGCCCGTATCGGTCGAGGAACGCGGCGAAGAGCCCCGCGACCATGTCCTGGGCCAGCGGTGCGTCGCGCACCAGCCACTGCGCCGGGCCGACCGGGTCGCGACCGATCAGCGGCGCGTGCAGGCGTCCGAGCTGTTCCAGCGCCAGCACCGCGTCGCCCTCCGGCGCACCCCGGATCTCGTCGCCGGCCACCGCCGGCGCGGCGTCGTCGAGCAGCAGGGTGAACGCCCCGGTGCGCGGCTGGTAGGAGGCGTGGAAGCACCTGGCGACCGGCGCGTCCGACGTCCCGTACACCGCCGGCGCCAGGTCGGCGTAGAAGCGGACCTCGCGTTCGTAGAGGCCCAGCGCCAGTCCGCTCTGGCGGCTGGTCGGCTCGGCGGCGGCGACCTTGAGCACCACCGAATCCGGCCCGTCGCCCCTCGCGTAGTCCAGGGCGAGGCGGTAGCACTCGCTCATCTGTCCGGTGCCGATCCGCTCCGCGGTGAAAGCGCCGACCTCGCCGGCGCCGACCGTCACGGTCAGCCACTGCGCGGTGAGGTCCTCGGGGCGCTGCACCGGGACGTCGGCGGTGACCATCAGCGCTCCGCGAAGGTGAACTCCGCCCAGGCCTGGCGGCGGTGCGGGTGCGGGTCGTACTCGACGTGAGTGTGCCGGTCGAACACCAGGACCGGGCGCTCGCGGCGGTTGTAGACCGGCCAGTCGTCACCGGGCACCCCGGTTTGGGCGAATTCGTTCCAGCGGTTCTGCACCTGGTGGCTGACCCGTACGGCGGTGCGCTGGTCGACACCGGCGGTCAGCACCGCGCCGACCCGGGAGCGGTAGATGCCGAACACCGCCAGCAGTTCGGTGGCGTGCGTGGCGCCGAACCCGGTCCAGTGCAGGGTGCGGGGCGCGTAGTCGTAGCGGTAGACGTAGGTGGGGGCGAGTTTGGCGTGCGCGTCGGCGATCTGCCAGACCGCGGTGGAGAAGATCATGTCCCCGCCGAACTCGATGCAGGCCTTGGGATCGGGGTAGTGCGGGTAGGCGGCCAGCACCCGCTCCCTGACCTCGGCGGGCACGTGCGCCAGCACCCGCTCGATGGCGTGCTCGGTGGTGGGCAGCAGCTTGAGGAAGCGGGTGAACAGCCGGCCCTCCTCGGCGTTGGTGCCGACGATCAGGGGGATGCGGTGGGCGGTGCCGGCCCGCATCGCGTCGAACGGGTCGGCGGGCAGGTAGTCGCCTCCGTGGGTGGGGCCCACGGCGGCGGCTCCGACCATGTTCTTCAGGCTGTGGCTCATCATCGTGTCCATGGCCCGCACCAGCGCGTCCGGCGTGATCGTCATCAGCTCGGCTGCGGCGTTGCGGCGATTCAGGCCGAGGATCTCGGCGAACCGGCCGGCGATCTCGTCGGCCACCTCCTGGGAACTCACCATTCCCGATGCCGGGCTCTGCGAGATCGCCTGGTGGAAAAGGCCTTTGGCTGCCGGAACGGCCAGCAGGGTGGCAACCGCATGCGCCCCGGCGCTCTCGCCGAAGATCGTCACCTTGCCCGGATCACCCCCGAAGGCGGTGATGTTGTCGCGCACCCATTCCAGCGCGGCGACGATGTCGCGCAGGAAGAGGTTGCTCTCGATCGGGTACTGCGGTGTGGACAGCGACGAGAGGTCCACGCACCCCAGGGCGCCCAGCCGGTAGTTCAGCGACACGTACACACAGCCGCGGCGGGCCAGGGCGGCCCCGTCGTAGATCGGGGTGGCCGAGCTGCCCAGGATGTAGCCGCCGCCGTGGATGAAGACCATCACCGGCAGCGGGTCGTCGTCGGGCAGCGGCCCGTGCCAGCGGGGGGTGACCACGTTGAGGGTCAGGCAGTCCTCGCTCATCGGCTGGTAGCGGCCCGGTGCGAGCATCGTGTAGCGGCGCTGCTGCGGCGCGCAGGCCCCGAAGGTGTAGCAGGGCCGGGCGCCGGTCCACGGTTGCGGAGGCCGGGGGGCGCGGAACCGGTGCTCGCCGATCGGGGGGGCGGCGTAGGGGATCGAGCGCCAGCG
>CAYXOM010000364.1:0-2292 GCA_964466565.1 uncultured Mycobacterium sp. | reverse complement strand
CGGCGTGCTGGGCGACCGCAGCGACCAGGTCAACCGCCTGCTGGTCAACGCCCAGGTGCTGCTCGGGGCGATCAACGAGCGCAGCCGCGCCGTCGACGTGCTGCTGGCCAACGTCTCGGCCGTCTCCGCGCAGTTCGAGGGCTTCATCAACGACAACCCCAACCTCAACAACGTGCTGAGCCAGCTCGAGGTGATCAGCACCATCCTGGCGCAGAAGAAGGAGGAGCTCGCCTACTCGATCACCACGGCGTCGAAGTTCATGGGCGCACTGGCCGAGTCGATCGGTTCCGGCCCGTACTTCAAAACCCTGCTGGTCAACCTGATCCCCTACCAGGCGCTGCAGCCCTGGGTGGACGCGGCGTTCAAGAAGCGCGGCATCGACCCCGAGGAGTTCTGGCGCAACGCCGGGCTGCCGGCCTTCCGGTTCCCCGACCCCAACGGCACCGCCCACGGCAACGGGGCGCCGCCGGCGGCGCCCGACGTCTTCGAGGGCACCCCGGAGTTCCCCGGGCCGGCCGTTCGGCCCGGTGCGCCCTGCTCCTACACCCCGCCGCCGGACGGCATCCCGTCGCCGGGCGACCCGCTGCCCTGCCTGGACCTGACCCAGGGCCCGTACGGGCCGATGCTCGGCGGCACGTTCGGCCCGCCCGACGTTGCGCTGTCCGCGCCGAACCCGGACGCGATGCCGCCCAACCACGGCGTTCCGGCCGCGGCGGTGCCCGGCCAGCTGGGCCCGACGGTGCCCGGGGCTCCCGGCCCGGCCCTGGCGCCCGGCCCGCCCGGCGCGCGCACCGTGCCGGTGGGCCCGCTGCCCGGCCCGGAGACCATCGCGCCGCTCGACACGGGAGGGTCCTAAATGTCGGTGCGTGACCTGCGCAACACCTCCCGGGTGTCGACGATCGTCGGCGTGCTGGCGGTTGTGCTCGCCCTCATCGCCGGCTTCGTCGGCTACAACCTCTACAAGCGGGCCACCACCACCACCGTGGTCGCCTACTTCAGCGACGCGCTGGCCGTCTACCCCGGCGACCGGGTGCAGATCATGGGCGTCAAGGTCGGCAGCATCGACTCCGTCGAGCCGATCGGCGACCGCACCAAGGTGACGCTGAGCTACAACAGCAAGTACAAGGTCCCCGCCGACGCCACCGCGTCGGTGCTCAACCCCACCGTGGTGGCCTCCCGCGTCATCCAGCTCGACCCGCCCTACACCGGCGGACCGGCGCTGGCCGACAACGCCGAGATCCCGCTGGAGCGGACCCAGGTCCCGGTGGAGTGGGACGACATCCGCGGACAGCTGGAGAACCTCGTCACCGAACTCGGCCCGACGCCCAGCCAGCCCAGGGGTCCGCTGGGTGATCTGGTGGAGGCGCTGTCGGCCAATCTCAACGGCCAGGGCAGGCAGATCAACACGACCTTCCGCGCCCTGTCGGACGCGATCGGCGCGCTCAACGACGGCCGCGGCGACCTTTTCGCGGTGACCAAGAGCCTGGCGACCTTCGTCAACGCGCTCTCGGCGAGCGACCAGCAGTTCGTCGCGCTCAACAACAACCTCGCCGCGGTCACCAACTCCCTGAACAACTCCGACCAGGAACTGGCCACCGCGCTGCGCGATCTGGACAACCTGCTCAAGACGGCGCGGAAGTTCGTCGACGACAACGGTTCGCTGCTCTCGACCGACATCAACAACCTCGCCGAGGTCACCAACGCGCTGATGCAGCCCGACGCCCGCAACGGCATCGAGACGGTGTTGCACGTCTATCCGAACCTCGCGGCCAACATCAACAACATCTACCACCCGACCTACGGCGCGATCGTCGCGATCCCGGCGATCGCCAACTGGGCCAACCCGATGCAGTTCCTGTGCAGCGCGATCCAGGCGGGCAGCCGGCTGGGCTACCAGGACTCGGCCGAACTGTGCGCGCAGTACCTCGCCCCGATCCTGGACGCGACGAAGTTCAACTACCCGCCGTTCGGGGTGAACCAGTTCTCGACGGCCTCGACGCTGCCGAAGTACGTGGCTTACTCCGAGGACCGGTTGCGTCCGCCGCCGGGGTACAAGGACACCACCGTGCCCGGCATCTGGTCCCGCGACACCCTGTTCTCCCACGGTAACCACGAGCCGGGCTGGATCGTCGCGCCGGGGATGCAGGGCGTGGCCGTCAACCCGGGCACCACCGCGATGCTGACACCGGACTCGCTGGCCGCGCTGATGGGTGGGCCCGACCCGGTGTCCTACCCGCCCGGCGGGCCGCGCGGCGGCGCTCCGTCGAACGCCTACGACCAGCTCAATCCGCT
>CAYXOM010000363.1:0-6356 GCA_964466565.1 uncultured Mycobacterium sp. | reverse complement strand
GACGTGAAGACCGTCCTGGCCAGCTCCTCGGTCGACCCGCACGACTACGAGCCCTCCCCGGCCGACGCCGCGTCGTTCGCCGGCGCCGACCTGGTTGTGGTCAACGGCGCGGACTACGACCACTGGGCCACCGACCTGGCCGCGGCCTCGGCCCCCGACGCTCCGGTGGTGAGCGCCGCCGCGGTGACCCGGACGGCCGAGGGCGCCAACCCGCACCTGTGGTACAGCCCGGCCGCGGTCGCGGCGATGGCCGACGCGGTGACCGCGCAACTCAGCGAGAGCGACCCCGGAGCAGCCGCCTACTTCGCCGATCGCCGTGCGCAGTTCGGCACCGCGATGAAGCCCTACTCGACGCTGATCGAGACGATCAGGACGACCGCGCAGGGCAGGTCCTACGCGGCCACCGAGAGCGTCTTCGACTACCAGGCCGAGGCGCTCGGACTGGTGAACAAGACACCCGAGGGTTACCAGCGGGCCGCCGCCAACGAGTCCGAACCCACCCCGGCCGACATCGCGGCATTCCGTGCCGCCCTGGCCGGCGGACAGATCGACGTCCTGATCTACAACACCCAGACCGAGGGGTCGATCCCCGAGCAGATCCGCGCGGCCGCCGAGCAGAACGGCGTGCCGGTGGTGGATGTCACCGAGACGGTGCCGCCCGGCGAGACGACGTTCTTCGGCTGGCAGGACAAGCAGCTGTCGGCGTTGGCCGAGGCACTCGGTGTCAGCGCCTGAGTCCGACACCGACGTCCCCGCGCTGACGTTCACCGGCGCCAGCGCCCGGCGCGGCGGGCGGCTGATCTGGTCGGAGGCGAACTTCGAGGTGCCCGCCGGCGGGATCGTCGCCGTGATCGGTTCCAACGGCTCGGGCAAGACCACGCTGCTGGAGATGATCCTGGGTCTGGTGCCCCCGGCGACCGGAGAGGTGCAGGTGTTCGGCCGCGATCCCGGGGAGTACAACGACCGCATCGGGTACGTCCCGCAGCACTACGCGTCGGTCGCCGGCGATGCGCTTCGTGCGACGGACGCGGTGCTCCTCGGCCTGATCGGGAACCGCTGGAGCCTGCGGCGGGCCGGCGCCGCCGAACTCACGCAGGCCCGGGCCGCCCTGGCCGAGGTCGAGGCGACCGGTTTCGCCGACGAGCGGCTCTCCCTGCTCTCCGGCGGGCAGCGGCAACGGGTGGCGATCGCCGAGGCCCTGGTGGCGCGGCCCCGGCTGCTGATCCTCGACGAGCCGCTGGCGTCGCTGGACCTCAAGAGCCAGCGGGAGATCGTCGTGCTGCTCGACCGCCTGCACCGCAAGCTCGGGATGACCGTGCTGGTGGTCGCCCACGACATCAATCCGCTGCTGCCGATCCTCAACAGCGCGATCTACATCCTCGACGCCCATCCCCACTACGCCCCGATCAACGCCGTCGTCGACGATGAGCTGCTGACCCACCTCTACGGCACCCCGATCCGGGTGGCGCACACTGCACAGGGCGACATGTACATGCGCAGCGTGCTGTGAGCGCCGCCGCCGCGACCAGCATCCTCGCGGTTGGCTACCAGGAGAACTGGGGTGACATCCTCGTGTCACCGTTCATGCGCAACGCGGTCATCGGCGGGACGATTGTCGCGCTGGCCGCCGGGCTGATCGGATACTTCATTGTGGTGCGCCGCAACGCCTTCGCCGCGCACGCCCTGGCCCACATAGGGCTGCCCGGCGCGACCGGGGCCGTGCTGTTCGGTTTGCCGCCGGTGCTCGGACTCGGGATCTTCTGCGTAGCCGGTGCGCTGTTCATCGGGGCGCTGGGCAGCCGCGCCAGCGACCGCGACGTGGTCACCGGGACCATCTTGGCATTCGCCACCGGTCTCGGGCTGTTCTTCAACTCACTGGCCACCAAGAGCTCGAGCACGATGACCAACGTCTTGTTCGGCAACCTGCTCGCGGTGACCCGCGATCAGCTGATCGCCTTCGCGTTGCTGCTCGCGGTCCTGACGCTGTGCATCGGGGTCGCGTTCCGGCCCCTGCTGTACAGCTCGGTGAACGCCCCGGTCGCCGAGGCCAAAGGGGTGCCGGTCCGGGCGCTGTCGGTCGTGTTCATGCTGCTGCTGGCGCTGGCGGTGACGATGGCGGTGCAGGTGGTCGGCACGCTGCTGCTGTTCGCCCTGATCGTGACACCCGCGGCGACGGCGATCATGCTCACGCCGCGGCCGGTGACCGCGATGGCGATCTCCGCCGGGATCAGCCTGGTGTCGGTCTGGGCCGGCCTTGTGGTGTCGGCGATGTTCAACATGCCGCCCAGCTTCCCGATCGTCACCATCGCGACCGTGGTCTGGCTGATGATCTGGATCCTGCACCCGGGCAGGTCCCGCCGAGCCCTAGTCTGAGTCGGTGCCGGCGGTCGACCTCAACGCTGACCTCGCCGAGGGGTTCGGGGTGTGGCAACTCGGCGACGACGACGCGATGCTGCGGCTGGTCACCAGCGCGAATCTCGCCTGCGGCTTTCACGCGGGCAACCCGGTGGGCCTGGCGCGGGCCTGCCGGCTGGCCGCGGAGCGGGGCGTGCGGGTCGGCGCCCAGGTCGGTTACTTCGATCTGGCCGGTTTCGGGCGCCGTCGCATCGACGTCGAGCCCGCCGAGCTCACCGCCGACGTCGTCTACCAGATCGGTGCCCTGCAGGCGCTCGCCCGGGCCGCCGGGGCGCGGCTGAGTCACGTCAAACCCCATGGTGCGCTGTACAACACCGTCCATGGCGACCCCGACCAGGCCCGGGCGGTCGCCGAAGCGGTGCATGCGGTCGACCCCGCGTTGGCGGTGCTGGGTCTGGCCGGATCGGAGTTCTTCACCCAGGCGCGCCGCCGTGGCCTGCGCACCGTCGCGGAGGCCTTCGCCGACCGGGCGTACCGGCCGGACGGGAGCCTGGTCCCCCGCCGGGAACCGGGCGCGGTGCTGACCGATCCGGACCGGATCGCCCAACGGGTCCTGGACATGGTCACCACCGGGCGCACGAAAGCGGTCGACGGTTCGGTGATCGCCGTCGAGGTCGACTCGGTCTGCGTCCACGGGGATTCACCGGGGGCGGTCAGGATCGCGGCGGCGGTCCGCGACCGGTTGTCCGCCGAGGGCGTCGCCCTCACGGCGTTCACCTGAACCGAACTACCGGATGCGGCGCTGGCGGGCGATCTCAGCGAGCACCACGCCGGCGGCGACCGCGGCGTTGAGCGACTCGGTCGGACCGGCCATCGGGATCGACACCACCTCGTCGCAGTTCTCCCGGACTAGGCGGGACAGGCCTCTGCCCTCCGAGCCGACCACCACAACCAGCGGACCGCCGGCATCGAGGTCGTCGAGGGCCGTCGCGCCGGCGGCGTCGAGACCGACCACCCGCACCCCGCGGTCCGCCCAGTCGCGCAGGGTGCGGTTGAGGTTCGTCGCCCGGGCGATCAGCACCCGGGCCGCCGCCCCCGCACTGGTCCGCCATGCGACGGCGGTGACCGACGCCGATCGCCGCTGCGGAATGAGGACCCCGTGACCGCCGAATGCCGCCACCGAGCGCACGATCGCGCCCAGGTTGCGCGGATCGGAGATGTTGTCCAGCGCAACCAGCAACACCGGCATCTGTTCGTGTTGCGCGGCGGCGAGTAGGTCATCGGGGTGGGCGTAGGTGTACGGCGGCACCTGAAGAGCGATCCCCTGATGTAACCCGTTGGCACTCAGACGATCCAGATCGCCGCGCGGGACCTCCAGGATCGGGATGCCTCCGTCGGCCGCGAGCGTCACCGACTCGGTCAGGCGCTCGTCGGCCTCCGCGCCGAGTGCGATGTAGAGGGCCGACGCCGGCACCTGGGCCCGCAGGCACTCGAGAACCGGATTGCGGCCCAGGACGGTCTCAGTCGAATCTGCGGGCCTGGCGGCGGCGGCCCGTGAGGCACGCGCCGCGCGCCGGGCGGCGGGGTGGCCGGTGCGCAGCTGCGCGGGCGGCGTGGCGCCCCGGCCCTCCAGGCCGCGACGGCGCACGCCACCGGAACCCTTGGTGGGGCCCTTCTTGGTGCCCTCCTTGCGAACCGCGCCGCGGCGCTTGGAGTTGCCGGCCACCTATCGGCCCTTCCGGTCCAGGAGCGCCCACTGCGGGCCGTCGGCGGTGTCGGTGACCTCGATTCCGGCCGTCTTGAGGCGGTCCCGGATCTCGTCGGCGGCCGCCCAGTCCCGCCGCTCGCGGGCGTCTTCGCGGCGCGCGATCTCCGCACGGGCCAGTACGTCGAGTGCGGCCAGTGCGGCGGGCGCTCCGTCGTGGCCCTGCCAGCGCTCGTCGAGCGGGTCGCAGCCGAGGACTCCCATCATCGCCCGGATCTGCCCGGCGCGGGCTACGGCGGTGTCGTGATCGCCGGCTTCCAGGGCCCGGTTGCCCTCGGCCCGGGCGGCGTGCACCTCCGCCAGTGCGGCCGGCACGCCGAGGTCGTCGTCCATCGCCGCGGCGAACCCGCCGGTCCAGACGGTGGGTGCCACCGCACCGGCCCGCGCCGCCACCCGGTGCAGGAACTCCTCGATGCCGGTGTAGGCGCGTGCGGCGTCGTGCAGTGCGGTCTCGGAGAACTCGAGCATCGAGCGGTAGTGCGCGCTGCCCAGGTAGTAGCGCAACTCGGCGGGGCGGACCCGGGCGAGGACGGCGGGCACGGCCAGCACATTGCCCAGCGACTTGCTCATCTTCTCGCCGCCCATGGTCACCCAGCCGTTGTGCAGCCAGAAGCGGGCGAAGCCGTCACCGGCGGCCCGGGCCTGAGCGATCTCGTTCTCGTGATGCGGGAACACCAGATCCATCCCGCCGCAGTGGATGTCGAATTCGGCACCGAGGTACTCGTGGGCCATCGCGACGCATTCCGAGTGCCATCCGGGCCGGCCCCGCCCCCAGGGCGTCGGCCAGGACGGCTCGCCGGGCTTGGCCGCCTTCCACAGGGTGAAGTCGCGCCGGTCGCGCTTGCCGGCGCCGACGCCCTCGCCCTGGTGGACGTCGTCGATGCGGTGTCCCGACAGCCGGCCGTAATCGGCGAAGCTGAGGACGTCGAAGTAGACGTCTGCGTCTCCCTCGCGCAACGAGGGATAGGCGTGTCCGGTGTGGATCAGGCGCTCGATGAGTTCGACGATCTGGGTGATGTGCCCGGTCGCCCGGGGCTCGGCCGACGGCGGCAGCACGCCCAGGGCGTCGTAGGCGGCGTCGAACGCGCGTTCGTGGGCGGCCGCCCACTCCCACCACGGCCGGCCCGCCTCGGCGGCCTTCGCGAGGATTTTGTCGTCGATGTCGGTGACATTGCGGATGAAGGCGACGTCATAGTCCTCAGCCAGCAGCCAGCGCCGCAGGATGTCGAAAGCGACGCCGCTGCGGACATGCCCGAGGTGCGGCATGCCCTGCACCGTCGCCCCGCAGAGGTAGATCGAGACATGGCCGGGCCGCAGCGGGGCGAAATCGCGCACGGCCCCGGTGAACGTGTCGTGCAGACGCAGGCCGGTCACGACGCGCCAGCCTACTGGACACCAGGGATGACCAGTGCCGTTGCGACGGCGGCGAGGGCGTCGCCGCGGCCGGTCAGACCCAGTCCGTCGGTGGTGGTCGCCGATACCGAGACCGGGGCACCCAGAATCCCCGAGAGCAGCTCCTGCGCCTCGGCGCGACGGGGCCCGATCCGGGGACGGTTGGCCACGATCTGGACCGCGGCGTTGCCGACCGCGAAGCCCGCCCCGGCGAGAAGGTCGCGCACGTGCGCCAGCATCTCGGCTCCGGTCGCCGCCCGCCAGCGCGGATCGTCGACGCCGAAGACACTGCCGAGGTCGCCCAGGCCGGCTGCGGAGAGCAGCGCGTCGCAGAGGGCGTGTACCGCCACGTCGCCGTCGGAGTGGCCCGAGCAGCCGTCGGCGGAGTCGAACCGCAGCCCGGCCAGCCAGCACGGGCGCCCGGGCTCGATCGGGTGGACGTCGGTTCCCAGTCCGACGCGCGGCGTTGCGGCACTCACCGGCCCAGAACCGCCAGCGCCAGGCGTAGATCGAGCGGGGTGGTGATCTTGAAGGCCAGCTGGTCCCCCGCCACGGTCTGCACCGGAACACCGAGGTTCTCCACCAGGGCGGAGTCGTCGGTCGCCGCGGCCCCCTCTCGGGCGTAGGCGCGGCGCAGCACCTCGCTCCGGAATCCCTGCGGGGTCTGCACCGAGCGCAGCCCGCTGCGCTCCGGAGTGCCCAGCACCGCGCCGTTGGCGTCGACCGCCTTGATGGTGTCGGTGAGTTCGATGACCGGAACCACCGCGGGCGCTCCCGCGCGCAGGGCGGCGAGCACCCGCCGGATGAGTTCGGGCGGGGTCAGCGGCCGGGCCGCGTCGTGGAC
>CAYXOM010000362.1:0-4562 GCA_964466565.1 uncultured Mycobacterium sp. | reverse complement strand
TCGACCGGCTCGCCCCGCATGTCGGACCCGGCGGCATCGGGCCGGCGGGCCGGGTGGCCGGCCTGCCCGGTGCCGGCAGCATCATGATGCCGCCCTGGCGGATCCGCAGCTTCACCCCCGAACTGGTCGAGGTGGACGTCCGGTTCAGCCGCTACCACGTCGGCGGCAACAACGCCGTCCACGGCGGTCAGGTGGCCATGATGCTGGACGTGATGTGCGGCATCGTCATTCACGCCGTCGACCGGCCGATCAGCCGCACCGCCTTCCTGCACGTCGACTACCGCAACGTCACCCCCATCGACGTGCCGCTGACGGTCCGGGGCCGGGCCGCGAGGATCGAGGGCCGCAAGACCTTCGTCGACGCCGACCTGTCGGCCCCGGACGGCACGCTGCTGGCCCAGGCCAACGGACTGATGGTCAGTCTGCTGCCCGGTCAGCAATAGCGTCTGCCACCATGGCGGGCGTGGCCGCCGAATATACGCCCCACCGCCTGACCACCCCGCGCGCCGCCGCCGTCGCCGGGGTGCTGTTCGCCCTGCTGCTCGGCTCGGCGATCACCCTGATCCGCTCCTCGCTGCCCGAGGGTGCGCAGCCCGGCTCGCAGTGGCTGGAGACCGGCAACACCCGGATCGCGCTCGCCGCGACGCTGATGCCCTTCGCCGGACTCTGCTTCCTCTGGTTCATCGGGGTGATCCGGGCCAACCTCGGCAGCGACGAGGACCGGTTCTTCGCCACGGTGTTCATCGGCAGCGGACTGCTCTTCCTGGCGATGATGTTCGCCGCGGCCGCGGTGGGCGCCGCTCTGGTGACGGCCAATCGTGCGACCGACGGCGGCCTCGTCGGCTCGGAGGTCGGGGTGTTCGGGCAGCTGCTGCTGCTCAAGCTGTCCAAGACCTACGCGATCCGGATGGCGGCGGTTTTCATGATGTCGCTGGCGATCATCTGGTGGCGGACCGGCCGGATGCCGCGCTGGCTGGCGGTGCTGAGTTACCTGCTGGCCGTGGTGCTGCTGATCGCGGCGGACACCACCATGTGGTTGAGCCTGGTGCTTCCGGCGTGGGTGCTGATCGTCAGCGTGCTGCTGCTGGTCCGGGACGGGGTGCTGGGCCCGCACCGATAGGGATCTCGTCGGTGTCGCCGATGTCGTCGCCGGTGAACCTCGGCCACCAGACCGCCGGGCCGATGAGGGTGAACAGCGCGGGGATCACCACGGTGCGCACCACGAAGGTGTCCAGCAGGATGCCCAGCCCGACGATGATCCCGAGCTGGGTCAGCGCGATCAGCGGAAGGACGCCCAGCACCGCGAACACCGCGGCCAGCACGATCCCGGCGCTGGTGATCACCCCGCCGGTCGCCGAGACCGCCCGCACGATTCCACCCCGGGTGCCGTACACCGGCGTCTCCTCGGCCGCCCGGGTCACCAGGAAGATGGTGTAGTCGACCCCGAGGGCGACCAGGAACAGGAAGGCGAACAGCGGGGTGGTGTTGTCCAGCGCCGGGAAACCCAGCAGGTGGACGCTGACCCAGCCGCCCAGGCCGAGCGCGGCCAGCGTGGACAGTGCGGTCGCGGCCACCAGCACCAGCGGCGCCAGCGCGGCCCGCAGCAGGACGTAGAGCACCGCCAGCACCACCGCAAGGATCGCCGGGATCACCACCCAGCGGTCGCGGATCGCGGTCCTGCTCGCGTCCAGCGCCTGGGCGTCGGTGCCGCCGACCAGCGCACCCGGGTCCGCGCGGCGGACCGACTCGCGCAGCGCGGTGACGGTGCGGAGGCCGGCCGGGGGGGCGGGGGGGGCGTCGGTGCCCCCCCGCCACTGCGTCAGACCGGTGCCGGACTCGCCGGCGGGGGTCACCGACACCACCCCCGGGGTGGACGCGATGGCCGCGCTCACCTGCTCGCTGCGCGCGGAGGCGGCGATCACCTGGGTCGGGTCGGTGACACCGCTGGGGAAGTGCCGGGCGAGGGTCTTGAACCCGTCGACGGAGTCGGCGTTCACCCGGAACTGGTCGATCAGCGACAGGCCGACCGGTGTGCCCGGCACGCCGGTGGCCAGCACGCCCAGCGCCAGGACCGAGGCCACCGCGACTCGCCCGGCGTGCCGCGCCATCCAGTCGGCGACACGGTGCCAGGCGCCGGTGTCGGTGCTGACCGGGGTTCCCGGCCGGGGGACGAACGGCCAGAACAACCTTCGGCCGAACAGCGCCAGTAGTGGCGGCAGGACGAAGATCACGTACACCGCGGCCACCAGCAGTCCGGCGGCGGCCTGCAGGCCCAGGCTGCGGGTGGTGGGGGAGTCGGCCAGCAGCAGGGTCAGCAGGGCCAGCACCACGGTGGCGTTGCTGGCCGCGATCGCGGGTCCGGCGAAGCGGACGGCGGTGCGCAGCGCCGAACGGTGGTCGGGGGTGCGCCGCAGTTCCTCGCGGTAGCGCGAGATCAGCAGCAGCGCGTAGTTGGTCCCCGCGCCGAACACCAGCACGCTGGTGATCCCCGCGGTGGACCCGTCCCCGCCGAATCCGGCCGCCTGCGCCACTGTGGACCCGGTCAGCGATCCCACCCGGTCGGCGAAGGCGATCACGATCAGCGGAACCAGCCACAGCACCGGGGACCGGTAGGTGACGATCAGCAGCAGGGCCACCACCCCGACCGTGACGCCCAGCAGCGCGAAGTTGGCCCCGGTGAAGGAATCGGCGATGTCGGCGCCGAACGCCGGACCGCCGGTGACGTTGGCGGTCAGCCCCGGCGGCAGGCCCGCGCGGGCGGCCTCGCGCAACTCGGTGACTTGCCCGGACAGCGCGAAGGCGGTGACGTCGGTGTCCAGCGGCACCGGCCCGAGGGCGCCCTGGCCGTCGGGGGAGACCGTGAGCGGGATCGGCGGGACCGCCCCGGAGGGGCCGGAGGTGTCAGCGGCGGCCATCATCCGCTTGTGGGCGGCCTCGGCGGCGGCGAGGTCGTCGGGGGACAGGGTGGCGCCGTCGCGGGTGACGAGCAGGATCACCGGAACCCGGTCGCCGCCGGGGAACCGCGTGAGCAGTTCGGCCACCCGGGCCGACTCGGCCGCCGGCGGCAGCACCACCGGGGCCTGCTCGGCGGAGTCCGAATCGGGCGCCATAGCCAGCAGCGCGCCGCCGGCCAGCGTCAGAACCAGCGCCAGCACCCAGGACCCGCGCGCGCTGACCAGATCGCCGATGCGCTCCCAGAGCGCGCGGCGGGGCACGGGTGCTCGGTGCATGGGGGCCATCCTCGCAGCACCGACGCCTGCCTCACCGAAGCCCGCAGCACCGCATTAGGGTGTGGCCGTGTTGGACACCCTTGCGGTGGCGAACTACCGCTCGCTGCGCAGCCTGGTCGTTCCGCTGGGCCGGTGCACGGTGGTGACCGGGCCCAACGGCAGCGGCAAGTCGAGCCTGTACCGGGCGCTGCGGCTACTGGCCGATTCGGCGCGCAACGGCGCGGTCAGCGCGCTGGCGCGGGAGGGCGGGCTGGGCTCGACGATGTGGGCCGGTCCGGGCCGCGTCGGCCCGGTGCGCCTGCGCCTCGGGTTCGCCGGGGACGGCTTCGGCTACGCGATGGACCTGGGCCTGCCCTCCGACGGCGACACCGCCTTCGGCCTGGACCCCGAGATCAAGTCGGAGGCGGTGTGGGCGGGGCCGCTGCCGCGGCCGGCCGCGCTGCTCGCCGAACGGGCCGGCAACCGGGTGCGGATCCGCGACGCGGGCGGTGGATGGTCGGACGCCGGGGTGCCGCTGCGCCCTGACGACAGCATGATCAGCCAGACCGCCGACCCGCGGGCCGCGCCCGAACTGCTCGTGCTGCGCGAGCGGATGCGGTCCTGGCGTTTCTACGATCACCTCCGCACCGACGCCGACTCCCCGGCCAGGCAGGCCCGGATCGGAACGCGCACCATGGTGCTCGGTCCCGACGGCGCCGATCTCGCGGCGGCCTGGCAGACCATCGCCGAGATCGGCGACGCGGCCGCCCTGGCCGACGCGGTGGAGGCCGCCTTCCCGGGCAGCCGGGTGCAGATCCGTACCGATTCGGGCCGCTTCGAACTCGGGCTGCGGCAACCGGGGACGGCCCGCGCCCTGGGCGCGGCCGAACTCTCCGACGGCACGCTGCGCTACCTGCTGTGGGCCGCGGCG
This sequence comes from uncultured Mycobacterium sp., assembly GCA_964466565.1. Lineage (GTDB taxonomy): Bacteria > Actinomycetota > Actinomycetes > Mycobacteriales > Mycobacteriaceae > Mycobacterium. Next base: position 422 of record CAYXOM010000362.1, on the reverse strand, counting down.
CTGTTGAGTCCGAGGCCGGCGGAGCTCACCGTGCTCAACGAACCCGAGGCCAGCCTGCACCCGGACCTGCTCGATGCGCTGGCCGGGCTGATCGCGCGGGCCTGCGACGAGTCCCGGGTGAGTACCCAGGTCGTGGTGGTCACCCACTCGGCGGCGCTGGTGGACGCACTGGGGCGGCGCGGCGCCGGCGGGGATCCGGTGCTGCTGCGGCTGGACAAGACCGGCGGCGAGACGGTGGTCGAGGGCCGGGGCATGCTCGACGGGCCGGCCTGGCGGTGGCCGGGCCGGGGTTGACCCGCCGGCGCCACCCGCCGGTGACCGGTGCCTATCCTGGCCGGGTGTCCGAAGATGGCCGCTCGTCGGCGACGCCGATCCTGATCGCCGCCGGCGTGGTCGCCCTGGTGCTGCTCGCCTCGGTGCTG